>VBDA01000056.1 GCA_005883655.1 Betaproteobacteria bacterium
CGTGACGGCAAAGGACGACGTCATCGTCGCCATGCCGCCGCTCTTGAAAGTTACGGTAAACGAAAACGTGTCATCGGTTTCGGCTTTGACGATTTTTCCCGTTGCGGCGTCTACTACGTCCGGGCGAAACGCGGCGAGCCAACCGCTTACCGAAGCGATCTCGCCGAACCAGAATCGCAAGGCATCGATGTAGTGCGAACCGAGCGCGCCGAGCAGGCCGCCGCCGTCGGATTTGTACGCGTTCCAGCTAAGCGGGCGCGGCTCCGGTGAAACGTAGCGGTCGAGGAAGAGCTCCATGGTGCAGAGCTGGAAC
>VBDA01000576.1:0-828 GCA_005883655.1 Betaproteobacteria bacterium
CGGACGTCCTTGACCTTGAGCTCGCTGACGATCTCCTTGAATTGGGTAAGCCGCTGCCGGCGGACTTTCGGGTCGTCGGTGGTGTGGGTCAGGTCGCCGGTGAAGACGATGAAGTCGGGCTGCTGAGACAGGCTGTTGACGGCAGCAACGGTCTTCTTGAGCGTCCCCTTGGCGTCGGGATTGGGTGGCCCCTCGAATCCCCAATGGGTGTCGGACAGCTGGACGAAGTAGAAGTCGTCGTAGGTCCCGCCCTTGGCCGCGGCCATGGTGCCGGCGGCGCGGGCAGCGCCAAGGCTGGAGGCGAATACCACGCTGCCCAAGCCTGCCAGTTTCAGAAACTCTCGCCGATCGATCGGGTGCTTCATGGATGACTCCTCGCGGAAGAAGGGGCTGTGCGATGCAATACCTCCGCCCGTACGCAGATATTCCCGCAGGATCGAATTCATGGTGTCGGGAATAAAGCGAGGCCATGGGCGGTATAACGTGGTTCGCCCGCGCAAGAGGATCAGCCGCGACGCGAAGCTTGCTACGCCACGTCTTGCGCGAACGTCAGTCGCGCAGTACCAGCCCGCGCACCTGCCGCGAGGCGACGATCTCGCCGTGGACGAACTTTTCGTGATTGTTCTGGATCGCTCGACGCACGTACAGGTAGTTGACCATCAAACCGAGCGACTCGCGCAACCCCTTCTTGGAGACGTCTGCCAACCAGTTGATGCGCTCCAGCTTGGCGCCATTATTGAGGTGAAACCTCGCCACCGGATCCTGCGCCGGCTCGTTGCCGTCGGACGATTGCAACAGATAGGTGGCGCATAACTGTGTCAGCGGCTC
>VBDA01000576.1:886-3302 GCA_005883655.1 Betaproteobacteria bacterium
AGCTCCTTAACCACTGCCTTTAGCGCTTTCGCCAGCGGCTTGTGGAGGTCGGCGTCGGGTGCCTTGAGGCGCGGCCCGAGCCAAGCGGTGAAACCGGGGATGGGTGACAGCGTGCAGAACATCTTGAGCCGGGGAAACTCCTGCGAGAGCACATCTACAACGTGCTTGATGAGGAAGTTGCCGAGCGACACTCCCCGCAAGCCCGGCTGGCAGTTGCTGATCGAGTAAAAAACGGCCGTAGTCGCACGGTTAGGATCGATCGAAGTGGACTTTACGTCGAGCAATGATGCAACGACGTCGGCCATCCGGTTCATCAGCGCGACCTCGACAAAAATCAGCGGCTCATCCGGAAGCGCCGGATGGAAGAAGGCGAAGCACCGGCCATCGGCCTCCAGCCTTCGGTGGAGGTCGTTCCAACCTTGAATCTCGTGCACGGCCTCGTGGAGAATGATTTGCTCCAGCAGGTAGGCTGGCGTGCGCCAGTCCACGCGGACGATCTGCAGGAAGCCGGGATTGAACCACGACGACAGCAGGTGGCGGACGTCCCAATCGACGGCGTCTAACTCTCGATCTTCACGCTTGAGGTCCAGCAGGCGCTCGCGCATCCGCAAGATCGTCGCCGTGCCTCCAGGCGCGCGGTTCAGCCTCCGCAGCAGTTCCTGGCGCGGTGGCTCCGCGGCCGTGCTAAGCCGCCCGAGGTTGGCTGCCGATGCTTCCGCCGCGTACGCCTGGGCAGCTTGGAGCACCCGCTTGGGGTCGGGCGAGAATTGAGTGAGCAGCGCCGAGAAAAATCGCGCCTGATCCTTTATGTCGAGCTCGCCGTACAGATCGAGGGTGGTTTTCGCCAGCGATACGCCAGCCGCCTCACCGCGCTCGGACAGCAATTTCTTGCAGCTGTCGATGAGGCGCCGCACCTTGAGGCCGTCGCGCGTAAATGCCGCGGCCCGCTTCTGAACGGATTCGAACATGCGTGAAGGATCGGAGTTACGGAACGGGCGGCTTGGGCCGCGTCGCGCATCCCGGTGTCGAGTTCATGGTGCCATCGATGGTGCTAATATCGCCAGGCATTCGCCCGGACCGACGGTCCGAACCGCGAACGCATTTCCAACAGAGGCATAAATGTTCCGCAGGTGGCTCGCTATTCTACCAATTATCGTTGGCGCGGTCGTCGCGGCTGCGTCGTCGGGCTTTGCGTTCGGGCAAACAGATCCGATACGGGTGGGCTTTCTCACGGTCCGCACCGGCCCGCTCGCAGCCGGCGGACGCCAGATGGAAGACGGAATCCAGCTTTTTCTCAAGGAGCGCAGCTACACGATTGCGGGAAGGAAGGTCGAGCTCATTATCGCCGACACCGGTGGCAACCCCGTCGGAGCGAAGACCAAGACGCAGGAGCTAGTCGAGCGCAGCAAAGTGCATGTGATCATCGGCCCGCTGGCGACGTTTGAAGCATTGGCAATCGACGATTACATCAAAGAGGCGAGGGTGCCGCTCATTACACCGACTTCCGCCGCTCAAAATGACCTGGCACAACAGAAGCGCAATGATTTTGTGCTTCATGCCGTCGGCACCGCGGCACAGCCGATGCACGTGCTTGGCGAATACGCGGCGAAAAAGCTCGGCTATAAGCGCGTCGCGACCATTGCCGACGATTTCACCTATGGTCACGAAGGAGAAGCAGGGTTCCAGCGCACTTTCGAGGAAAACGGCGGCAAGGTAGTCCAGAAGCTATGGTCACCGCTGAACGCCGTCGATTACGGATCCTATTTGGGCGAAATCAAGCAGAATGTGGATGCCGTATATGCGGGTTTTGCCGGCGCCAACGGGTTGCGCTTTCTGCGACAGTTCAACGAATACGGCTTGAAGTCCAGGATCGCGGTGCTCGGTAATCCGACATGCGTCGACGAAGGCGTGCTGAGGAATATGGGAGACGAGGCGCTCGGCGTCGTGACGGCAAGCTGGTACACGTCGACGATCGACACGCCGGACAACAAGCGATTCGTCCAGGCGGTGCTCGACGAATACAAAGTGGTGCCGGGGTTCTACACCGCGGGCACTTACACGGCAGGACTGTTCCTTGAAGCGGCTCTCAAGGCGCTCAACGGAAAATTCGAGGACAGCGCCGCGTGCGTGCGCGCTCTGCACAACGTTCGCCTCACCAGCGGGCCGATGGGGCCGATCCGCCTCGATGAATACGGCAAGCCAATACTCACCATTTATGTCCGCAAGGTGGAGCGTAAGGGCGGAGCGCTCGTAAACACGATCGTCGAGACCATTCCTGACGTCAGCCAATTTTGGAAATACGATCCCAAGCAGTTCATGGCGAGCCCACCCTATTCGCGCGATTATCCAACGGCCAAGAACCTCGAATAGCGCGACCGGTTTGACATGGCGACGATTCGGATCAACGGTGTGAGAG
>VBDA01000577.1 GCA_005883655.1 Betaproteobacteria bacterium
GACGCGGTCCGCAGAGAGCAGCCTCGAGCTCACCGTCAGGATTACCTCGCCGGTCTCCGTGAACTTCACCGCGTTGGAGAGCAGGTTGAGCATGACCTGGCGCAGCCGGGTCACATCGCCGACGATTGCCCCGGGGATATCGCCTTCGAACACATAGGCTGTGTCCAGATGCTTGTCGACGGCGCGCGCGGTAACGAGATCCAGCGCCGACTCCACACACTCGCGCAGATCGAACGGCTGCGCCTCGATATCCATCCGCCCCGCTTCGATCTTCGAGAAGTCCAGGATGTCGTTGATGATCGTCAGCAGCGCATCACCCGATTCGCGGATGGTGGCGACGTAGTCGTGCTGCTCCGGGTCGAGCTTGGTATCGAGCAAAAGGCCGCTCATGCCGATCACGGCATTCATCGGTGTGCGGATTTCGTGGCTCATCGTGGCCAGGAACGAGCTCTTGGCATCGTTCGCCGCTTCGGCCGCGGCGCGAGCCTCCTGCGCCTGCCTGAATAGTCTGGCGTTCTGGATGGCGATCACCGCCTGGTCGGCGAAGGATTTGAGCAGCGCCGCGTCCTTGTCAGTGAACGGCACTGGCGGATGGCGCACCACGTGGATGGTGCCGATGCCCTTGCCTTGCCACAGCATGGGTGCGATCAGCATCGAAATGTTGCCTATGCGCCTGGCAAAGTCGCGCATGACCTGCGGCACTCCCGGCCCGTTCGCCATGTCAGGGTAATGCACCACGCGCTTCTTGCGCAGGGGGTAGGACTGGTAAGCGTGCTCCAGCGGCCGGGGAAAGTCCCGATTCAATTCGCGCACCCGCTCAGGATCATTGGTGCTGCTGGAGTGGTGGTACACCTGCCCGTCGTCGCGCACCAATGACAGCACGGCGTGCGCGCCATCGAACAGTCGCTCGCAACTCCTCATGATCTTTTCGAATACCGGCGATGCATCGGCCATCGAGCCGCTGATGACCTGCAATACCTCGGCGGTGGCGGTTTGCTGCTCCAGCGCTTCCTTGGTTTCGTTGAACAGGCGCGCGTTCTGGATCGCTACCCCGACATTCGCGGCGATAGTGGACAGCAGGCGCTCGTCGTCGGCGTCATAAGCGCCTTCCGTTTGCGTGCTCTGCACGCTTACCACGCCCAAGGACGTTCCGCCCACCAGAATCGGCACGCCGAGGTATGACAGCGCCTGTTTGCCGATGACGACCGCCCCGAGCTCGAGGCCGCGCCGGTCCGTTTCGCGGTTGATAATGAGCGGCTTCCCCGACTCGATGATCCTGCTGGTGAGGCCCTCGCCGTACTTGAGCGGCTTGAGCTCGTCGCCGTACTGGTAGGGGAAGTCGATGATCCCGGTTTGCCGGTCGTACAGCGCGACGTAGGCGATGTCGGCCTTGAAGACCGAGCGGATCTGCTCGCCTACCAGCTCAATCAGGTTGGCCAGGTCGAGCTTGCCCGCGAGCTGCTGCGAAACGGTGTTAACGGTGGCGAGCTCGGCAGCGCGCTGCTGCGACTCGGCGAACAAGCGAGCGTTTTCGATGGCAACGGTCGCCTGCAGAGACAGCCCGACCAGGAATTCGAGATCGCTGTCGCCGAACGGCTGTCCGCTCGTACGCCACACTGCCATCGCACCCTTGACTGTTTGCCCGGCCAGCAGCGGCGCAACCATTAGCCGCTCGTTCTCTGCCTTCTTCGTGCCGGGAATCTGGATTCCGCGTGGATCGGCACCGGTGTCGTTGATGAACTCGGCGCGGCCGCTTTGGACGAGGGTGCCGATGATGCCCTCGCCCGCATTGATCACCGTCGATTGGATGACCGGCGCAATGTCTCCGACCGCGACGATCGCCCGGTAGCTCTGTCCGCCGGCATCGGGCAAAAAGATCGCACTGTTGTCGGCGTTCAGCAGGTCCTTGGCATGACGGGCGATGCGGTCCATCACTGTGGCGAGATCCAGCGTCGATGAAATGTCGCGACCGACCTCCGCGAGCGCGGCGGTCTCGCGCGTGCGCCGCTGGGTCTCGTCGAACAGCCGCGCGTTTTCGAGCGCGACGCTCATGCTGTTGGCGACCGTTTGCAGTAGGCGCACGTCCGAATCGCTGAAGGCGTGCTCACGTTCCACGTCATAAAGCTTGATCAGTCCGCGCGCTTGGTCTCCCGCCACCATCGGCACGTACACCGCGGATTTCTCCAGCTCGGCGCCAGGCACCAACATGTAACTTCCGTACTTTTCCAACTCTTGCTGCATGTTCTCGTTGATCACCAGCGTCTCGCGGGTGCGCAGCACGTGGGGGCCAAAGCCCGTGTCGGGAAGGAGTGACGACCCGATGGTGATCCGTTGTTCTTTTCTATAAGCATACGGGTAGTGGATCAAATTTGTTCGCGGGTCATAGATGCGGATGTTTACGTCCGCGTGATGGACTCCTGGATGCGGTTGATCACCGCCAGCTCTGCGGCGCGTTGCTCGGTCTCCTTCAGTAGGCGCTGCGTTTCGTCGAACAGCCGCGCGTTTTCCAACGCCACGCTCATGCTGTTGGCAAGTGTTTGCAGCAGGCGCACGTCGGAGTCGCTGAAGGCGTGCTCGCGCTCCATGTTGATCAGATTGATCATCCCACGCACTTGCTCGCCCGCTATCAGCGGCACCATGACGAAAGATTTCTCCATCCCCGTGCCCGGAAGAAGGGACGCGCCGTACTCCTCCATGGCTTGTGCCATGTTTTCGTTGATAACGATCGTTTCGCGCGTGCGTATGACGTGCGGACCGAAGCCACGCTGGGGAAGCCGCTTGGACGCAATCGTGATCCTCTCTCCACGCTCATATATATACGGGAAGTGAATCAGATCGTTCTGCGAGTCATAGATCCGGATGGACATATCCGTGTCGTGAA
>VBDA01000057.1:0-8431 GCA_005883655.1 Betaproteobacteria bacterium
CGGCATGTCGCCAAAGGTGTTGAGAGCGATGTACACCCACGAAACGCCGACGGCGAATAGCCCCAGTCCGAAAGCAAGACCGAGAGCGAAGGCGCGCCCCGGAGAGGAAGTACGCCAGAGCGCGAACAGGCCTGCAAGCGTCAGCGCCGGAAGGAGAGACGCTCCAAACGGAGAGAAGCTGAAAACGGTTGCGGCGCCGAGCAGAAGCGCCGCGAGTGTAGCGAGCGCGGCCGGCATGCGGGGCATCAAGCCCCGCCCGGCTCGGGTCCTTCGTCGGGAATGGGCGTCAACTTTTCGACTTGTACGGTGTAGATGCGGCGGCTGTCGGCGCGGATGACCTTGAAGCGGAAGTTGCCGATGGTGGTCGATTCGCCGCGCTTCGGAAGACGTTTGAATCCCTTCAGCACCAAGCCACCGACGGTGGCGTGCTCCTGATCCCCGAAGTCAGCGCCCAGCGCCTCGTTGAAGTCCGCGATCTCGGTCTGTGCCTTGACCCGATAACGGCCGTTCGCCTCGGGAATGATGTTGTCCTCGGTCTCGTCGAAATCGTACTCGTCCTCGATATCGCCGACGATTTGCTCCAGCACATCCTCGATGGTGATCAGTCCGGAGACTCCGCCATATTCGTCGACGACGATGGCGATATGGTTGCGATTGGCGCGGAAGTCGCGCAGCAATACGTTGAGGCGCTTGGACTCGGGCACGAAAACGGCCGGCCGCAGGGTGTCCCGAAGGTTGAAGCTTTCCGGATTGGCGTAGTAGTTGAGCAGCTCCTTGGCCAGCAGGATGCCGATCACGTCGTCCTTGTTCTCGCCAATGACCGGAAAGCGCGAGTGCCGCGTTTCGAGCACGAACGGGATGAAGCCCACAGGCTCGTCCTCGATCGACACCACGTCCATCTGCGCGCGCGGGATCATGATGTCGCGGACTGTCATCTCGGAAACCTGCAACGCACCTTCGATGATCGACAGCGCGTCGGCGTCGAGGAGCTTTCGCTCGAAGGAACCGTGCAGCAGGTGGAGGAGCTCCTCGCGATCCTCCGGCTCACGCGTCAGAAAAGCCGACAGCCGCTCGAGCAGCGTCGGTTTTTCCGCGAGCTTGGTGTCACGTTCGTCGTTGCCGGTCATTGCTCTCATGAGGTTGGGCTTTGCGCTGCCTGGGCCGGTTAGGTGCCGCATGCCGCATGAGGATTCGCGACGCCGAGCGCAGCAAGGATCGCGACTTCGCGCGCCTCCATCCTGGCCGCCTCGTCGGCGCGGCAATGGTCGTAACCTTGAAGGTGAAGCATGCCGTGGACCACGAGATGGGCGCAGTGCGCCGCGAGCGTCTTCCCTTGCTCGTCTGCTTCTTGTCTCAACAGGGGAAGGCAGAGCACCACATCGCCGTGCACGATGCCGGGCCGATCATCGTAGACGAACGACAGAACGTTGGTCGGACCGCTCTTGTGTCGATAACTGCGGTTGAGCATCTCGCCTTCCGCGGTGTCGACAAAGCGCAGTGTCACGATGGCATCATTCGCCAGTGCGGCGGCTGCCCAGCGTCGAAGAAGATTCCTTGACGGCAGATCGTCACCAGCCACCGCATATTGAACGCTAAGAGACAGCCGCGCGGCGCGGAGGCTCACGTCGTTGCCGGCATACGCGGCTGCGCGCGCAACGACATTGACCGCGCATGCGAATGCGCGAGAACGAGAAGTTTGGCAAAAAGTGGAACTACGGTCGAGTTGTCCTGCGAAAGAAGGTTGTCGCCGACATAAATCTCGGTCGACGACCAGCCGGGAGTATCTCCAGGCCCGATGCGCTGCGCGAGCCACGCTCCGTCTTCCGACGCGATCTGGTCGCGCGCGGCCGTAAGCGCGGCAGGCGGGGCGGCAAAGTGAGCGTGAAAGAGGTTGACCTGCGGAGGCTGCGGATCGATGACTACCCCGTCGATGGTCGACAACCCGGCGGCGAAGTCGAGGGCACGTGCGCGGTACGCGGGCATTTTCGCGAGCTGCATGTCCAGGCGCATCGCCGCCGACGCAACGAAGGGATGAAGCTGCACCAGAGTGCCACCGTGACGGCGCCTCCAGACGCGCGCCTCGGCGATAAAATCCTCGGGACCCAGCAGCATCGCTCCGGCGAGGGCGCCGATGCCTTTGTAGAAGGACACGTAGACCGAGTCGAACGGGGCGCAAAGGTCGGCTAGCGACTTGGGCGCAAAGTACTCTCTGGCTTCCCATAGTCGCGCGCCGTCCATGTGCAGCCGCACGCCGCGGCTTTTCGCTAGCGCGGAAAGCGCCTCGATCTCCTCCCACGCTGGAAGCCGGCCGCCGATTTCCCTGGCCGGCAGCTCGACCAGCAACGCCGCCGGAGGCAGGACGGTGGCAACGCCTGTGGCGGGGCTTGCGGGAAATAATGCCGCAAGATCGCGCGCTTCGGTGGGACGCTCGCGCCCTCCCAGGAGTGTGACGTCGAGGCCATGCAGATGCGCGTAGGCACGCTCCTCGTGCAGCTCGAGGTGCGACGTCGCGTGCATGGCGATCCGCCGGACCCCCGCCCGCTCGCACCAGATCCGCAACGCGATGAGCTGCGCCATGGTGCCGCTCGGCATGAAAACCGCCGCGGCTTTGCCCACCATGGTGGCGACCTTGCGCTCGAAAGCCTCGATCAGCTCGCCCTCGCCGTAGCGGTCGGCATGCCAGCCGTGTTTCTGGCACCACTTCCCGATACGTGCCAGCTCTGCCCCCGGCGCCTGCATAGCGTGACCCGGTACGTGAGCCGTACAGCGTCTGCGCAGAGACTCCTGCCCCGCCGCGGTGAGCGGAGCCGGGATCATCTTCTGCCCGGCGGCGTTTCGCTGGGTGCATCGATGCGTTCGCTCTTGGTGTGCAACTCATACGCGTTGATGATTTTCTGCACCAGCGGATGACGCACGACGTCGGCGCTGGTGAATTCTGTAAACGCGATCCCGCGCACGTCGGCCAGAACTCGCCGCGCCTCGATCAAGCCGCTTTTCTGTCCTCGCGCGAGATCGATCTGGGTGACATCGCCTGTGATGACCGACTTGGTGCCGAATCCGATCCGGGTCAGGAACATCTTCATCTGCTCGGGGGTCGTGTTCTGCGCTTCGTCGAGGATGATGAACGAATGGTTCAGCGTGCGCCCCCGCATGTAGGCGAGCGGCGCAATCTCGATGGTATTGCGCTCGAACAGCTTGGCCGTCTTGTCGAATCCCATCAAATCGTACAAGGCGTCGTACAACGGCCGCAGATAAGGATCGACTTTTTGCGCGAGGTCGCCCGGCAGAAAACCGAGCCGCTCGCCGGCTTCGACGGCCGGCCGGACCAGGACGATGCGCTTGACCGTGTCGCGCTCGAGCGCATCGACGGCGCAGGCGACGGCGAGATAGGTCTTGCCGGTGCCGGCGGGACCGATGCCGAAGGTGATGTCGTGTTCCTGGATGTGGCGCAGGTACAGGATCTGGTTCGGCGTCCGCCCATGCAAGTCGGCGCGTCGAGTGCGTAGCTGCGTAGCGCCGCCTTCTCCTTCGGCAGCGGCGGTATCGGCACTGCGCTGCGTCGCGATCTCGACCAATCCGAGCTGGATGTCGTCGACCGAAAGCGGCTCCGCGGCGTGAGCGTAGAAGCGCTGCAGCGCAGTCGCCGCCTGTTGAACCTGCGGCGACGCGCCGCGCAACGTCAGCGCGGCTCCGCGGCGGGCGATGGTGACGTCGAGCGCCGCCTCGACCTGGCGCAGATTGGCGTCGAGCGCGCCGCAGAGGTTGGCGAGCGCGCGGTTGTCTACGGGCAAAAGCTCCAGCTCGACGGTCTGCGGCTTCAATGCGTACCCAGTTCCACTACACGCCCGGGCGCATCATCGGCGCCTTCAACGCCTCATCAAGCGTGTTTTCGCACTCCGCCAGATGCGCACGCGCTTCCTTGGAGTACACGCTCTTGGACTTTGTGACCTTGATCTGGGCGAGCAATTGCTTGGCGTTTTCGCGCTGCAGCGCACGGGCGTCCGCCTGCACCGATTGCGATGGCCGCAGCAGCGTGCTCGCGATCCGGCGCATATACTCACGCTGCAGATTGCGGCGGAAAGAGCTGATGTCGCGGCCGGTCTTCAATTCGCTCCAGACGGCGTCCTGCAAGGTGTCATAGAGCTCGGACAGGCGGAAGCCTTGGTTGTCCCTGGTTTGCCTGAACTCGCCTTCCGCGATGCGGGTCGCCACACTGTCGCTCATCAGCTGGTCGAGCATCGCACGCTGCACGCCCAGCATTCGGGTGGTCAGGACGATGTCGGGAGTGATCGCGCTCAACCCGGCGTCGTCCCGGTAGCGATCGAATTGATCCACGGTCAGGCGGCGCACGAACTCGGGTCGCAGGCGGAAGCTGTCGACTGATAACAGGCCATCGGCGATGAGCTTGAGCGCGGCACGCTGCTTCGCTGCCGGGACCGGCGTGAACGGGTCACGGCCGCTGCCCGCGTGATCGCGGACGTAGACGACGCCTCCGACATATTTCGCGCCGACCATGCCGGCATTGCTCAGTTGGGTGAGACCCGCAAGAAAGTTGCGCCGTAGCAGCTCATAGCTCTCGCCTGGTTTCAGCCGGCGGTCCTGCAGTCGCGTCCAAAGCTCACGCGAGAGCTTCAGCCGGCGCGTCGCGTAATCGAGCGGATCGCTCCCGAGATCGCGACGATTGACCTGGGGGTCCATGCCTTCGGCCGACCCACCGAAGCCGGCGTCGATGTCGTTGCCAAAGGCCAGTTGCGGCTCCCCGCTTCGACCGGCAATTTTCGCCAGCTCTTCTTTTTCCTGCGCGGGTGCGATCGGCTTGTACGCATATTCGATCGCCCAGTAATCATAGGGGCCGATCGAGTGCATCACATAGTCGCCCTGCGGCTCGTCCTGCAAGGCGAGGTTGATGGCGTTATAGTCCATCACCGATCCGCCGATGCCGTTGGCGGTGGTGAACGACGCGTCCGATAGCTGCTTTTGAGTGTAGATGGTCGACGCCCGAAAGTTGTGCTGCAGGCCAAGCGTGTGGCCAACCTCGTGGGTCACGACGTCCTTGAGCGTTGCCAGCACGTATTTCTCGGCCTCGGGGCTGTCGGGCGCGATTTCTCCCCGTGCAACGAGCAGATCGAGCGCGAACGCGAGCTCGTCCATGGCCACGTCGCCGTATTCGCAAAAGGTCGTATCGCGCGCCGCGCGGGCCGCTTGTGCAACTCTCGGCGGGAATTGCTCGGAGACCTGACGCCGCGGCACGCGCGTCCATCCGTCCTCGATTTCGATATCCGCGTCCAGAATCTCACCGGTGCGCGGATCGGCGCGGCTGGGGCCGATCGCGAACGCTCCGGGCTCGTCGCGCACAACCCAGCGGATCGAGGCATGGCGCGCATCCGCGGTGCTGAATTGCGCGTCCTCGGGCTGCACTTCGACCTGAATCGCGTTCTTGAAGCCGAGCTTTTCGAATGCCTTGTTCCACTCGAGAACGCCGGCCTTGATCGTTTCGCGATATTTTTCCGGGATATTGCGATCAAGCCAGTAGACGATGGGGACCTTTGGCTCGGACATCTCGGCGTCGGGATCCTTTTTCTCGAGCCGCCAGCGTTTTACATAATAGACTTCCGGGAACGCGTTTGAATCAGACGAAAAGTCCCAGCGTCGAGCCATGAAGTGACCGATCCGGTCATCGGCAACGCGCGGCGTCATAGCCTCCGGCAGCTTGGCGAGGCTGTAGTAATAGCCCAGGAAAAGACTCCGCTCGTCCTCGAGATGCCCCGGCGGAGCGCTGTGCGACGGGCTCGTCATCGATGGCGCCGCCGGCAATTTCGGAACCGAATAATGCGCCGAGACGGCGAAGCCTGTCAGATCGGCGGTGTTATGCAAGGCGGTAAAGCTGGAGTTGCGCGCATCGAAGCCATAGGCGATGTGATATGCGGCTTCGAGCGCGCTCGAACCGCCGGGAATATCGGCGAGCAGCAGCGCATTGGCGTCGATCAGTATTGACTTCTTTTCCGGATGCGGCTGGCTCGCCACCGGCACGGCGGACAGAAGGCTGTCACTGGTCGATTCGCGAACTGCGCGCGCCAGCGGGGTGCCTGCGGTGGCGAAAAACTGGGAGTTCCTGGCGATGAGCTGTACCAGGCTGCCAAGCCGATGAAACTCCACGATATACGAACGCAGCATCGGGCTTCGAAACGGCTCGCGATCGCCGATGCCGTGGGTCCGATTGGCCTGCAGGAAAAAGGGACGGTCGAATTGCTCCGGCTTGATCTCCAGCCAGACTTTTTCTTCCTTGCTGTACAGGTTGAAGAATCCGGGTTGCTCCTTGGCATCCTTCACTACTTCGGCAAATGGCTTTTGCTGGCCCGCCACGGCAGCGGCGGCCGCTGCTGCGGCCGCCGCGATCGCCGGCGTATTCGAGGAAGGACGCGCGGCGCCGGGGGCCAGTGCAGGCGTGGCGACTGCGCCGGCGGAGGGCGCTGCGTTGGTGGAGGCAGCAGCCGTTGCTGCGTTGGCGGCAACGGCTGCTGCGGCAACGGTCGCGGCGTCCGGCGCCGGCATCGTGGCGCATCCGAAGCCGAACGCGGATGCAGTTAGAGCGACAAGCACGGGTACGCGTTGCAAAGACAATGGAGACATTGAATCGGTCCTTCGAGAAAATGTAAATCGATGCGAGCATCCCCTGTTGCCCGCATCGGCGGAAATATTCAACTTTCTACTTCTGCTTCAGTAAACCAGCTCCCCGCGCAACGAATGCGACAGTGCCGCCGTAATGCGCACATCGATGTAACGGCCCACCAGCTCGCCGGCGCCGGCGAAATTGACGACCCGATTGTTGTCGGTGCGCGCCGCGAGCTCCCGCGTATCCTTGGTCGCCCGCCCGGTCACCAGCATGCTTTCGGTCGTTCCGACCATGCGCTGGCTGTTGGCCGCAAATTGCTCCTCGATCCGCGATTGCAGCCGCGACAGCCGCGCCTGCGCAACCGCGGCCGGAACTTGGTCGGCGAAATCCGCGGCTGGCGTCCCGGGGCGCGGACTGTAGACAAAGCTGTAACTGCCGTCAAAGCCCACATCCTCAATCAGCTTCATGGTCTGCTCGAAATCGGCTTCCGTTTCACCCGGGAACGCAATGATAAAGTCGGAGGAGAGCGACAGCTCCGGGCGCGCCGCTCGTAGCCGGCGCACAGTCGATTTATATTCGAGCGCGGTGTAGCCGCGCTTCATTGCCGCCAGGATCCTGTCCGACCCCGACTGGACGGGCAAATGAAGCTGCGACACGAGCTTCGGCAGAGCGGCATAACACTCGATCAATCGCGACGACATCTCGCGTGGATGCGAGGTCATGTACCGAATGCGCTCGAGACCGTCCATTTCAGACAGGTATTCGAGCAGGGTGGCCAGATCTGCCTTCTCGGCTCCTTGGCCCATCGTTCCGCGATAGGCATTGACGTTCTGTCCGAGCAGCGTGACCTCCTTGACACCCTGATCGGCAAGGTCGGCGACTTCGGTGAGCACGTCGTCGAACGGTCTCGAGACCTCTTCGCCTCGGGTGTAAGGGACGACACAGAACGTGCAGTACTTGCTGCAGCCTTCCATGATCGACACGAACGCCGACGGTCCCTCGACCCGCGGCGGAGGCAGGTGATCGAACTTTTCGACTTCGGGGAAGCTGATGTCGACCTGAGGCAGGCCCGTGGCTTGGCGGCGTGCGATCAACTCCGGCAGGCGGTGCAGCGTCTGAGGACCGAAGACGACGTCGACATAGGGCGCGCGCTTTACGATCGCCGCGCCTTCCTGGCTTGCGACACAGCCGCCAACGCCGATCACGAGTGCGGGATTCAGGGCCTTGAGGTGGCGTACGCGCCCCAGATCGTGAAAAACCCGCTCCTGCGCCTTTTCACGCACCGAGCAGGTATTGAAGAGAATCACGTCGGCGTTATCGGGTCGATCGGTGATTTCCAGCCCGGAAGCCGCATGCAGCACGTCGGCCATCTTGGCCGAGTCATACTCGTTCATTTGGCAGCCAAACGTACGGATGTACAGCTTGCGACTCACGGCAGGACGGCGGCTGTCGGGCAGGATGACAAAGGGCGGGAATTATAGCAGGTCACCCAATCCCGCGGCACTGCCGCCGGTGTGGATATAATCAAGCTCGCAGGTGTCCGGCGCTCCGTTTCCAGGCGCGCCGGGTGAAACGGGAAGCCGGTGCGCCGGGGGTCAACGCCCCTAGCCATCCCGGCACTGCCCCCGCAACGGTAAGTCGGTGCGGGTCGCTCCAAACGCCACTGTTCGCTTGTGTTAAGCGGATGGGAAGGCAAGCGGCCTGGGGTCGGAACTGAACCAAGCCCCTGAACTGACGAGTCCGGAGACCGGCCTGCGATCGGAAAGGCGTCGAAGCGCATTTCCGAATCTTGGCGCATCGCGGGAGGCGATGTCCGGA
>VBDA01000057.1:8505-14194 GCA_005883655.1 Betaproteobacteria bacterium
CGGGGAAGCGCGGCGCATGCGGAGCACATCGATGACTCATTTTTTCCCGTTTCCCCGTGGCGCGTTGCGTTGCGCGGCCGTCCCTTTTTGCCTTCTTCCTTTCGCTCTTGCCGTCGCCCAAACGAGCATCCCGCCCATGGTCGTCACCGCGCTGCGGGCGGAGCAACCACTCACTGACTTGCTGGCCGACGTTACGCTGATCGGTCCGGAGGAAATTGCACGTGCCGGCCCGGGCGGACTCGCGGCTCTGCTCCAGCGCCAGCCCGGCGTCGAGATCGTAACCAATGGCGGCCCCGGGTCGACCAGCGGCGTCTTTCTTCGCGGCGCGAATACCGCGCAGACGCTGGTGCTGGTCGACGGGCTGCGCGTCGGCTCGTCGACCAACGGCGCCGCGCCGCTGGAAGCCATTCCGCTGGAGCAGGTCGAACGCATCGAGATATTGCGGGGCCCCGCATCCAGTCTGTACGGCGCCGACGCGCTCGGGGGCGTCATTCAGGTGTTCACCCGCAAGGGGGGCGATGCGTTTGCGGCGAATGGCGGCGCTGGCTACGGCAGTTACGGGACGAGCAGCGTTTTCGGCGGCTTCTCGGGTGGAGGGGGCTCATGGCGCTACGCTTTGCAAGCGGGCCATCGGCAAAGCGACGGCTTCAACGCCATCGTCAACCCGCAGAACTTCAGCTACAACCCCGACCGCGATGGCTACCGGAACGACAACGTTAACCTAAGCCTGGCGTTTCGTCCTGCGCCGGAGCAGGAGATCTCGGCGCAAGCGTTCAAGAGCCGCCTCGACGCACAGTTCGACGCCGGTCCGGGTTTCGATGACCGTACCATCACCACCGTCGAAAGTTATTCGATTGCGAGCCGCAACCGATTGGCGACCTTCTGGACGAGCGAGCTCAGCGCCGCGGAAACGGGCGACGACAGCAACTCCGAAACGGGCTTCGGGCCGGCGCGCTTTCGTACTCGCCAGCGCCTGTATTCCTGGCTAAACGAGCTCAGGCCGGGCTACGGCGCGCTGACGATCATCGCCGAGCGGCGCGAGGAGCGCGTCGATAGCGACGCCGGTTTTGCCGTGACTTCGCGCAACACCAACGCGTTGACCGGCATCTACCAGCTCCGCGAGGGGCCGCACCTGGCGCAGGCAAGCCTGCGGCGCGACGACAGCTCACAATTCGGCGGGCGCACGACCGGCACGTTCGCCTACGGCTACGCGGTTAGCGAGGGCTTGCGCGCGACGGCAAGCTTCGGCACTGCGTTCAAGACGCCGACCTTCAATGACCTTTACTACCCGGGATTTTCGAATCCTGAGCTCAAGCCCGAGTCTGCTCGCAACGCCGAGCTTGCCCTGCGCTATTCAAGCAACGCGCTCAGCGCAGGGCTGGTTGCCTATCGCAATCGGGTGCGCGACCTCATCGTGTTTCAATGTGACGCCAACTTCAACTGCGCCCCGCAGAACGTCGCCGAAGCGATACTCGAAGGCGTTACCGCCGAGCTTGCCGGCCGCGTTGGCGAGCTCAGTGCCAAGGCGAGCATCGATCTGCAGCGGCCCAGTGACGACACGAACGGATTTCTGCTGCCGCGGCGCGCGCGGCGGCACGCCGCTTTTTCGCTGACGCGCGATGCAGGCCCGCTGCATGTCGGCGCCGAGGTGGTCGCATCCTCGGAGCGCTTCGACGACGCCGCCAATACGCGCCGCATGGGCGGCTACGCTCTACTGAACCTGACTGCGGAGTATCGTTTTGGAAATCGATGGACGCTCTTCGCGCGTCTCGACAACGCTTTCGACAAGCACTACGAGCTTGCCGCCGATTTCAAGACCGCCGGCGCCAATGCCTTCGTCGGCGTGCGCTGGCTGTATTGATGAGGCTAAACGGATTGGCGCGTCCGCAGCGTGTCATCACCGCGAAAGCGGCTGCGCGACAGTCACGTCGAACGAAAACCAGGCAGGTGCCGACTTAGTCCTCGTGCATGACTTATAATTACAGCCGCCAAGAATTGCTTTAAACGTGTGTCATGAGCAAAGCCTTTACCCGCGAAGACGACTCCGATATCGAAGACGATGTCGAGGACGTGCCGCCATTGCCGGAGGGCAGTCGCAACTACATGACGCCGGGCGGATTTGCGCGCCTGAAAGCCGAGCTCAGCGCCCTCGTCGATCAGGAGCGACCGAGTGTCGTAGCGATAGTGTCGTGGGCCGCCGGCAACGGAGATCGCTCTGAGAACGGCGACTACATCTACGGCAAGAAGCGTCTGCGAGAAATAGATCGGCGCATTCGCTTCCTGATCAGGAGACTCGACACCGCCGAGGTAGTCGACCCCATGATGCGACGCGATGCAGACAGCGAAGATCAGATTTTCTTTGGCGCGACCGTCACCGTGCGCGGCCGCGAAGGCGAAGAGCGCACGATCAGCATTGTCGGCGTGGATGAGATCGACACCGCCCGTGGCTATGTGAGCTGGGTATCGCCCATCGCGCGCGCGTTGATCAAGGCGCGCGAAGGCGAAAGCGTAACGCTGAGGACGCCCGGCGGCACTGAAGAGTTGGAGATTCTTGCAGTCCGGTATGAGCCGCTCGCAACCAATTAGTGTTGCGAAACATGAGCTCGATGCGTCGCGGTTGACGTCCCAGAATCGTTCCGCCTATAGTGCGATCGAGACTCCCATGGACGCCGAAATTGCCGGACTCGAGCAAAAGCTCGCCACGCTGCTTGCGGACTACCATCGGCTGCGCGCGGAAAACGAGTCCTTCAAGCGCGAGCTCGGCCGTTCGCTGGAACAGAACCGTAGTCTGAATTCGCGCATCGCCGCCGCGACCGCGCGACTTGATTCGCTGCTCCAGCAGCTGCCGGAATCGACAGGCTGAATCGGTGCAAGATCCTTCGATCACGCTCGACGTTTCCATTCTGGGGCGCGATTATCGCGTCGCCTGCCGGGAGTCCGAGCGCGCTGAATTGCTGGAGGCGGTGCAGTTCGTCGATCGCCGCATGCGCGAAATCCGCGATTCAGGAAAGGTCAACGGCGCCGAGCGCATCGCCGTGATGGCAGGGCTTAACATCGCGCACGAATTGCTGCGCTCGAAAAGCGGCAACGGAAGTGCCGCAGCAGCCGCAAGCTTTGACACTTCCGCCATTCAGCGTAGAATTTCCGCTATGCAGTCGGCCATCGATCGTGCGATGGCGGAGCAGGACAAGTTGTTCTGAACATGTCCGAGCTTAACTGCGCCCTTTGTCCCCTGCGGTGTTCGAGCTGGCCATACATTCTTTGAACCAATGCTAACTTAGCGAGGTTGCCGTGCTTTCAACGGGCCGGTGTGCGCTCCCTACGCGGAAGCGCCTGATGGCCCTGGCAGGCGACCCTCTTGAACTGCGGTTCAAGATGAGGTTGGCACGGCACAGGCGGGGGACTCCCTCTTCGATCGCGCGAAAAAAACCCGCCCCGCTTGCGCGGGACGGGGCTCGGATACATCCTCGTTCAACCGCGCCGGGACCATCGGCGAACAGGCAGCGAAGCGCGATCCTCAGTTGACTGCGATGTTCGCGTCGCGGATGACGCGGCTCCATTTGTCGCGCTCGCGCTTCGCGTGCTCGGCGAATGCTTCCGGCGTGCCTCCCACTGCCTCCGCTCCCTGATCGGCGAGCCTCTGGCGCATTTCGGGCGCAGCGAGGATCGCGTTGATCTCGCGATTGAGGCGTGCGATCATGGATGTCACCGGCGCCGACCTTCGCATCCATCGAGACATAGCCGGCGCTTGGGAAATGGTCGTTGCCCATGAGCGTGAATGCCATCACGCCGCGACCATTTTCGATGACGCCGATCGCCGGATAGCTGACGTTGTTGCCCTTGAGCGCAACGACCCCCTGCTGAGAGATCACGCCCGAGTTCGGGTTGAACACGAAGTAGGCGATGCCTGCACGCGTGATCTGTGCGCCGGTTGCGTTGACGTCACCCACGACATTCACAGCGGTGTCGAGCGCGCCCCACAGCTTGCCGTTGGCGTAGAACACCTGTTGCATCCGCGAGTCGTTGCTGTCCGGCTTGAGCAGCGGATTATTGAAGCGCGAAGGCGCTCCGGCGATGGCCGAAAAGCAGTTGGTTGTCGTGTCCGCAAGGCAATCGCGCAGGGGGGTATCGCCGGGCTTTTGATTCGATCGTGGAGGCACGCTGTAAGCCTGCGTTGTCAGCACATTGACGTTTAGCCCGATCGACGGCGTCGCCGTGTTGAGCGACTGAGTGTTGGTCAAGGACCACACCAGAAGCTGGTTCGATTCGCCGGAATCCTCGAATACCGCGAGCGAGCTCAAGAGGAACTCCGTTCCGCCGTTATCGGTGGCGTATTGCGTGCCGGGCGATTGCGCGGGCCAGACGGTGAACGCCGGGAGGTCGAGATCGAATGTATTGATCAGGACCACGGGCACCGAGGTGGAGAGGCTCGCAAGTGCATGCTTGCTGATCGCGTAAATCTGCGCGCCGTAGAAGCCAGGCCCCGAAAACGCGAATTCGTTCGTCGTCACGTAGAGGCCATTTGCATCAGCGCCGATGTGCGGGTAATCGCCAAGGCAGAAGCCGCTGCCGCAGTGATGGTTCGGCGTGCCCTGCGTACCGTTGTTTTGCACCGGCAGCTTGTAGACGACCCACGTGCCCGTCGGATCGGCAGTCGTGCTCACCGCGATGTCGAGGTGGTTGTTGCCGTTGTTCGAGGCGCTTGTTCCCACATGGTCGAGCGTCAGGACGACATGAAACCAACGTTGCGTGTCCGCGTCGAACAGGCACGATGGATCGGTGATCGATGGCCCACGCGCGCCGGTCGTGCGATTGATTGCCGCGATGTAGCCGTAGAACGTGTTGAGGTCGATTACTCCTGTCTTGGCGTTGCCGGCGGTGTCCCAGATGTGCAGCACGTCGTTGACCGACTCGAGCACGAAGCCGTTGCCGACGCAGAGCCCCTGATCCGGCGGCTCGACCGAGAACTGATTGCCGCCATTGGCGAACCGCTGCTGGAAGAAGTTGAGACCGGTGAAGCTCTGGATCGACTCGGGATTCGATTTGGCCTTGGCATTGCCTGTGGTTCCCGTGCCGCGCCCCTGTGCGCGCGCGATGCTGCGGTTGACGATTTTTCCTCCTTCGCCAAGGTCGCCTTCGCCCCCGCCATTTGCATCATCTCCTGCGACAGCGGTATCGATTTCATCGGCGACCGCCGCACCCTGCGCGGGTCCGAACGGCGGCGTGCTAGGGGATGTTGTTACGGAAGGTGTCAGTGTCATCTTGAACGGCGCGGCAAACACCGCGCCTGTGCAGCCGAGCGCAAGCAGCGCGCCGGATAGCAATGCATAGGTCAGACTGCTTTTCGCTTTCATGCGTAGAATCTCCAGGCAGATATACGATTCGATCGTTCGGTATGAAGATCGGTCCGCTTCGCGGGATCTCCGCCGATCTGATGAATCGGCACGTTCCCGCGGCGCGGCGCGCAGATGGTACTCGCTTTGCGGGCGAATTCAAGCCCGGATTGCGAGACAGTTGCAGTGTGTGGCTTCGCGCTAAGTAGTCAGTCCAACCGAAAGTATTTGGACCATCGGCGAACAGGCAGCGAGGCGCGATCCTCAGTTGACTGCGATGTTCGCGTCGCGGATGACGCGGCTCCATTTGTCGCGCTCGCGCTTCGCGTGCTCGGCGAATGCTTCCGGCGTCCCTC
>VBDA01000058.1 GCA_005883655.1 Betaproteobacteria bacterium
CAGGTCGCGTGGGCACTGGCGACCGGGCCGGTACTTGCCATTCGCAACGGCAAGCGGCTGCTAAGCCAGGCGCTGTCGCAGTCGCTGTCGGCGCAGCTCCAATCGGAAGCGCAGAGCTTTGGCGCGTGCGCGGCGACGGAAGATTTTGCCGAAGGCGTTCGCGCCTTCCTCGACAAACGAACACCGCGCTTCGGCGATAACTGAAGTCGCGAATCCCGGGAAGCTCCGGGTGCCGTGATCGCCCGAGTTATTTCTCGGCTACGGCCCGCCAGCGCCGCCGCCTTGTCCACCGCCGCCGCCGCGTCGGCCAGAGCCGCCGCCTGAGCCACCACTCCCGCTCGGGCCGCCTCTCCCTCCGCGCCCGCCACCCCTGCCGCCGCGTCCACCGGGGACAGGCCCGCCGCCGCGCCCGCCGGAGCCGCCGCCACGACCCCCGGAGCCAGCGCCGCGACCGCCCGAAGCACCGCTGCGACCGCCGGCGCCACCGGCGTTGCCACCTGCGCTACCGCCGCGGCGATGGCTCCCGATCGGCGCGCCGGGACCATGCGTACGCCCGCGGTTCGGGTCGCGCGGCGCTTGATTGCCCCCGGGTGGCGCGCGGTTGCCATCGACTTCACTTATCGGAGCTTCCGCTTCAGGGCCGTAGGTACCGCGATTGCCATCGATCTCGCCGTCGTGGCTCGCGTCTCTCTCGCCGCCGTCGCCATGCCTATTCTCTGCCGAAAGGTCATCGCGTCCCTCGCCGGACGACATTCCGACCGCCTTTAGCAAGGTGTCTAGCTCCTCGCTCTCGAGCTCCTGCATTTGTCCCCGCTTGAGTTGCGGCGGCATGTTAACCACGCCGTAGCGGGTGCGAATCAGCCGGCTGACCATCAAGCCCAGCGCCTCGAACATGCGCCGCACTTCCTTGTTGCGCCCCTCAGGCAGGACAATCTTGTACCAGTGATTCGCGCCTTCTCCGCCGCCATCGGCAAGCGCGAGCACCTTCGCCGGTCCATCCTCCAATTCAACGCCCTCGAGCAGCTGTTTCTCCTGTTCCGGCGTCAGCGTTCCCATGACCCGCACCGAGTATTCGCGCTCGACTTCGTAACGCGGATGCATGAGCCGGTTGGCAAGCTCGCCAAGGGTCGTGAATATCAGCAGACCCTCGCTGTTGAAATCCAGACGCCCGACCGCGATCCATTTGGCGCTGCCCAATCGCGGCAGCTTGTCGAACACCGTCGGCCGTCCCTCGGGGTCGGCGCGGCTGACGATCTCTCCTGCCGGCTTGTGATACAGAAGCACCCGCACGCGCGGCGCGGCGAAGCGCAGCCGCACCAGTTCGCCGTTGATGCGCACCTGATCGTTTGGCCCCACCTTCTGACCGACCTCCGCCGGCTGACGGTTGACGGTGATGCGCCCGGCGATGATCAGTTCTTCGAGCCCTCGCAGCGATCCATAGCCGCACTGCGCCAACACCTTGTGCAGGCGCTGCGGCTCGGTAAAGACGGGCTCAGTGGAGCGTCTGGTTTGATTCTGGCGGGCGCGGCTGTCCGTCGGACGCGTTGAGGTCGACGGATGCGACGACGTCGCCGGATAAGGCTTTCTCTGCGTCGAGGAGCGGGCTCGCGAGCGCGAGTTCGGTCTCGGCGGCCTTTGCTGGGGCATCGGGTAACTCCAGAAGGTGGGATGTATCAAGGTCCGCCAACGGCGGTAATTCGGCGAGTGAGCGCAAGCGAAGGTCGTCCAGAAAGTTCTTGGTCGTCGCGTACAGCGCGGGCCGTCCGGGCGTTTCGCGATGACCTACTGCTTCTATCCACTGACGATCTTCCAGCGTTTTGATGACGTTGGTGGAGACCTGCACGCCGCGTATGGCTTCGATGTCACCACGGGTCACCGGCTGCTGATAGGCAATGATCGCCAGCGTCTCCATTGCCGCGCGTGAGTAGCGCGGCGGCTTCTCTGGCGAGAGACGCTCGAGGTAAGGTTGAATCTCGGGCCGCGCCTGGAAGCGCCACCCACTCGCCACTTGCGCAAGCTCGACACTACGATCGGCCCACGCCGCTCGCAGATCTTCGAGGAGCTTGCGGATAACGTCTGCCTCGAGCGGCGGATCGAACAGCTTCGAAAGTTGCGCGATGGCCACCGGCTCGCCGGCGACCAGAAGCGCTGCCTCAAGGATGCCCTTGGTGCGGGTCAGATCGTCGGTCATCGGCTCATTGCACTTCGATAAGCGGCAGCTATCATCGGCTCAGGCTGCGGCGTCCGCTTCCAGGTTGAACGCGGGATCGCCCTTGCGTTGCACGTAGATCGGCGCGTAAGGCGCCGCTTGCGCGATGTCGAGTAAACGCTCCCGCGCCAGCTCGAGAATCGCCAGAAACGTCACCACCAGGCGCGGTACGTCGACACGTTCCTCGAACAGCGCGAGAAACTCGACAAATCGTCCCGGCTCGAGCAATTTCAGCAGCCGGCTCATTTGGCTTCTGACCGATAATTGCTCGCGGGAAACCAGATGATGACGATTCGCGCGCGCGCGCGCAACCAGTACCGCCCACGCTGCCTTGAGGTCGTCCGGGTTGACGTCGGGCAGGCGCGCGGCGGCAACTCTGTCGAACCAGACCCGCACCAGCGAGAAATCGCGCTCGGCCAGAGGCAACTCGTCGAGTGCCCTCGCTCCGGCCTTCATGCGTTCATATTCGAGCAGCCTGCGAACGAGCTCCGCGCGCGGATCTTCCACCTCTTCGCCGGAAAGCGGTGGCGGCTTGGGCAGGAGAAGCCGCGATTTGATTTCGATCAGTACCGCCGCCATCAGCAGGTATTCGGCGGCGAGCTCGAGCTGCGTCTGCCGCATCATTTCGACGTAGCCCAAATATTGACGCGTGAGCTCCGCCATCGGAATGTCGAGAACGTTGATATTCTGCTTGCGAATGAGATACAGGAGCAGGTCCAGCGGACCCTCGAAGGTTTCGAGGAAAACCTCGAGCGCTTCCGGCGGAATGTACAGATCGTGCGGCATCTCCAGCAGCGGCTCGCCGTAGATGCGCGCGACCGGTGCCCCCGCCGCCTGCGCAAGATCGATGACCGGTGCCACCGCGGTGGCCTTGCTCACGTGTAGCTCAAGCCCATGGCCTCGCGGACCTCGCGCATGGTTTCCTCGGCGAGCTTCTTTGCCCGTTCGCAGCCGTCGGCGACGATCGCCCTAACCAGCGACGGGTCGTCGAGATATTTCTGCGCCCGTTCGTGAAACGGCACCTGTTCGGCGATGATGGCCTCGATCACCGGCTGCTTGCATTCCAGGCAGCCGATGCCGGCGGTGGTGCAGCCTTTCTGCACCCACTCTTGCGTTGGCTGGTCGGAGTACATCTGGTGCAACGGCCACACCGGGCAATTGGCAGGGTTGCCGGGATCGGAGCGCCGGACCCGCGCCGGATCGGTCTGCATAGTGCGAACCTTGGTGGTGATCGATGCCGGATCCTCACGCAGGAAGATCGCGTTGTCATAGGACTTGGACATTTTCTGCCCGTCCAGGCCAGGCACCTTCGAGGCTTCGGTGAGCAGCGGCTGCGGTTCCGGCAGGATCATACGGCGCGAGCCTTCTAAATATCCGAACAGACGCTCGCGATCGCCGAGCGCGAGATTCTGTGCCGCGTCGAGCATGTCGCGTGCTGCTTCGAGCGCGCCCTCATCGCCCTGCTCCTGGAACGCGGTCCGCAATGACTCGTAGCGCTTGGAGCGCTTGGAGCCAAGCTTCTTGATCGCGGCTTTGGCCTTTTCCTCGAAGCCTACTTCCTTGCCGTAAATGTGGTTGAAGCGGCGTGCGAGCTCGCGTACCAGCTCGAGGTGCGCGACCTGATCTTCACCGACCGGAACCATATTTGCCCGATAGATCAGGATATCCGCCGCCTGCATCACCGGATAGCCTAGAAAGCCGAAGGTGGACAGATCGCGGTCGGACAGTTTTTCCTGCTGATCCTTGTAGGTCGGCACGCGCTCGAGCCAGCCCACCGGAGCGATCATTCCGAGCAGCAGCGTAAGCTCGGCGTGCTCGACCACGCGCGATTGGATGAAGATCGTCGCCCGGTTGGGGTTGATGCCAACCGCAAGCCAGTCGATGAACATCTCCCAAACGCTGTCTTCGATGCGCTCGGGCGTCTCGTAGTGCGTCGTCAGTGCGTGCCAGTCGGCGGCGAAGTAAAGGCATTCGTGCTCCTCCTGCAGCCGAAGCCAGTTCTTCAACGCGCCATGATAGTGGCCGATGTGCATGCGCCCGGTGGGCCGTATGCCGGACAGGACGCGGTCAGCAAACATCGATCAATCGCCGCATGGATGGGATCAAAGGCCGGTGATCGAGATGACGGCATAAGTACCGAGACGGAGCAAGGGCGCCATGAGATCGCCCAGGATGCCGGTCACGAGCAGGATGATCACCAGCACGAAACCGTAGCGCTCGAGCCCCGCGTAGGCAGACGCGATGCGATGCGGCAACAGGCTCACGGCAACGCGGCCGCCATCGAGCGGAAGAATAGGAAGCAGATTCAAAGCCATCAACATCAAATTTACCTGTACGCCGGCGATGGCCATTTGGGCGATGCCGGCATCGCTTGCCGCTCCATCGGACGCCGCAACCCTCAGCAGGAATCCCCATCCGATCGCCATCACCAGATTGGCCATCGGCCCCGCCACCGCGACCCAGAACATGTCGCGCTTCGGATTACGCAGGTTCGCAAACTGGACCGGAACCGGCTTCGCCCAACCGAAGATGAACAAAGGTGCCTTGGTCAGCACCGACATCGCAATCAAAAACCCAGGAACCGCGATAGTACCGATGGGGTCGATATGCTTGAGCGGATTCAAGGTCACCCGGCCCAGCATGTATGCGGTCTGATCGCCAAACTGTCTGGCGACATAGCCGTGTGCCGCTTCGTGCAAGGTTATCGCGAAGACCACCGGCACCGCCCAAAGAACGATGGTCGCGAGAGACAAATCCATTGGGGCACAATTCTACCAGCAGCCGACCGGCGATGCTTGCTTGTTGCAATCTGACTCCGGCATCGCCCTCAAAGGGACGCCCTCAAGTTACCAGTCGCAGGCCCAGACGCGCGGTGTCACCGCGGCCACGCCGGACAACGACCGGCGGCGAAACCGCGAGGTCAATAACGGTCGTCGGCTCGAGGTGACAGGCACCGCTGTCGATGATCAGGTCGATAACATGCTCGTAACGCGCGCGGATCCGGTCGGGATCGTTGAGCGCCTCCGATGCGCCGGCTGGAATCAACGTCGATGAAAGCAATGGCTCGCCGAGCTCATCGAGCAGCGCATGTACCACCGCGTGCTCCGGGACCCGTATGCCAATCGTGCTGCGCTTGGGATGCTTGAGCCGCCGCGGCACTTCGCGCGTCGCCGGCAGCAGGAACGTGTAGCTTCCGGGAATCCCCTGCTTCACAATGCGGAATTGCCAGTTGTCGAGCTGCGCGTAGCGGCCGATCTCGCGCAGATCGCGGCAGACCAGCGTCAGATGATGCCTGTCGTCGATCGCACGCAGCGCGCGAATGCGCTGCACGGCATCCGCGTTGCCGATCTGGCATCCGAATGCGTAGCTCGAATCGGTCGGGTATGCGATCACCCCGCCTGCGCGGACGATTTCAGCCGATTGCCGCACCAAACGAGGCTGCGGATTGCTGGGATGGATGGAAAAATATTGAGCCATGAGTGCGTCCGTGCGATCCGTGGTTCGCGGTAATCGCAGCGTGTTTCACTATATAATTTGACCCCTCCGCCGGCATCCAGTCAATTCCAAGCTACCTTGAACCTGCAGCAACTGCGTTACCTTTGCGCGATCGTCGATCATGGGCTCAATGTTTCCGCCGCAGCTGAGGCGCTGTTCACTTCGCAGCCCGGGATAAGCAAGCAGATACGTCAGCTCGAGGAGGAGCTCGGCGTGCCGATTTTCATTCGCCAGGGCAAGCGCCTCACGACGCTGACCGCCGGCGGCGAGGTCATCGTCGCATCGGCGCGGCGTGCGCTGCAGGAGATCAATAACCTGCGCCACATCGGCGCCGAATTCAAGAGCGAGGACACCGGAACGCTGGCCATCGCGACGACGCACCTTCAGGCGCGATACGTGCTGCCGCCCGTGCTGAAGCGCTTTATCGAACGCTATCCGAAGGTGCGCGTGCTTTTGCATCAAGGCGATCCGGTCCAGGTCGGAAAGCAAACCGCTCGCGGCGAAGCCGATCTCGGGATCGCTACCGAGGCGCTTAGCGATTTCTCCGAACTGGTCACGCTGCCGTGCTATTCATGGAACCGATGCGTTCTGGTGCCCAAGGGACATCCATTGTCCAAAGTGCAGCCGTTGACGCTCGAGGCGCTGGTACGCTATCCCATCGTCACGTACCACGCCGCCTTTACCGGACGCGCGAAAATCGACGCCGCGTTCGAAGCCAAGGGTCTCGAGCCCAACGTGGTTCTAACCGCACTCGATTCGGACGTCATCAAGACGTATGTCGAGCTCGGATTCGGTGTCGGCATCGTCTCGATGCTGGCATACGATCCGGAGCGTGATGTCCAGTTCGACAAGATCGACGCCGGTCATCTTTTTGCTGCCAGCACGGCGCGGCTTGGCCTGCGGCGCGGTGTCTTTCTGCGCGGCTTCGTTTACGACTTCATTACCATGTTTGCGCCGCAGTTCGACCAATCGGCAGTCGAGGCAGCACTGCGAGGCGAGGCAGAAAGCTATGAGCTCTAGGACGCGACCGGTTGCCAACGCAAGGCGAGCCTCGGATCCGCAGAGTCTCGCGTGATGTCGTGGCACGTCGGCGCATGGCCGCTTGCGATCCTGCTCGCTGCGCTGGCAATGCTCGGGCCTTTTTCCATCGACGTCTATCTTCCGGCATTCCACGAGATCGGAAGAGATCTCGACGTCGCGCCGCTCGCGGTCCAGCAAACGCTGTCGTCGTATCTCTTCGCCTACGCGTTCATGATGCTTTGGCACGGCGCGCTTTCCGATGCGGTTGGCCGGCGACCGGTAGTGATGGTCGGACTTGGTATCTATGCGTTGGCGACGCTCGGCTGCGCAATCGCCGGCAACATTGAGACGATGTGGCTGTTTCGAGCGCTGCAGGGTGCTTGCGCGGGCAGCGGTCTGGTGGTCGGCCGGGCGATCATCCGCGACCGCTTTCAGGGACCCGAGGCCCAGCGCGTGATGTCCCAGATCACGTTGGTGTTCGGGATCGCTCCGGCGATCGCTCCGGTCCTGGGTGGCGTGCTGCTCAACGCGTTCGGCTGGCGTTCCATCTTCTGGGTATTGCTGGCGCTGGTTATCCTACTGGTGACCTGGTCGGCAAAAAGGCTCCCAGAGACTCTGCCTGTCGCGCAAAGACAGTCGCTTCATCCGCGCGATCTGTGGCGCAACTACGTCAGCGTGCTGCGCGATCGCGATTTTTTGTTGCTCGCAACCATACCGGCGCTGAACTTCGCCGCATTTTTCATCTACATCGCCAGCGCGCCGTCGTTTTTGATCGACTTGCTCGGTGTATCGAGCTACGGTTTCGCATGGCTGTTCATGCCGATGATCGCCGGCGTGATGATTGGCGCTCTCGTTTCGGGTCGCGCGGCGGGGAACCTCTCCGCAGCGCGTACCATCGGACTGGGCTATCTGCTCATGTTTGCCGGCGCAACGATTCAGATGGTCGTGGCGTGGTATGTGGCCCCCGCGGTTCCCTGGCATGTCCTGCCGATCATGATCTACACCATGGGAAGCAGCATCGTGATGCCGTCCGCAACCTTGCTGCTCCTCGACCTGTTTCCAACCATGCGCGGCATGGCGTCGTCTTTGCAGGGGTTCGTGCATTTCGTGCTCGCGGCGGTCAATGCTGGCACGATCGCGCCGTTTCTCGCCCAGTCGCTAAAGGGGCTCGCGGCGGGAATGACCGGATTCACGGTGTTGAGCGTCGCACTCTGGGCGCTCTATCGACAACGGCGCCGCGCCGGCCAAGGTTGAGGTGCCATGAGACTGCTAACGGCGTGCTTTCTTGCCATTGTGTTGACGTCGAGCGATCTTGCGTCCGGCGAGGACTTGCCCACCGTTCAACTCAGCATCAAAGGCCATCGGCTCGTCGCTGAAACCGCGGCAACGACCGCGACGCGGACAGTAGGCCTGATGCACCGATTCAGTCTCAAGCCCGATCACGGCATGCTCTTCGTGTTCGATGCGCCGCAGCCGCTCGCGTTCTGGATGAAGAATACATTCGTGCCGCTGTCGATCGCGTTCATCGGCGCCGATGGCAGGATTCTCAACATCGAGGACATGGCACCCCAGACCGAGTCCACGCATCCGTCGCGAGGTCTCGCGCTTTACGCGCTCGAAATGAAAAAGGGATGGTTTGCGGAGCGCGCGATCGCGGCGGGCGATCGCGTCGAAGGGCTGGAAAAGGCGCCCAGAGCCCGGGAGTGAGCGGGCGAAGCGCAACGCTCGGCATCCATTTAGCGCTGGAGCCATCAAATGAGCGCAGCCCGTCTTTGTCGAGCCGTGCGCGAGACGGTGTTGTCTACCAACCCCGCATTGACGCCTGAATCGATGCCGCCACGCTTCTTCCCATCGCCGCCCCGAACTTCCGCGCGACGCGCTCGGCCACGTTTTCCTGCACCGTGAAATCGACGATGTCCTCGGCCTTGACGACATCCCGCGCGACCGATCGAACGCTGCCCAATGCGTCGGTAAGGCCAAGCTCTATGCTTCGCCTTCCGTTCCAGAGCAGGCCCGAAAAAAGCTCCGGCGAATCCTTGATGCGGCTGCCGCGGCCTGATCTGACCACCGCGATGAACTGCTGGTGAATGTCGGCGAGCATTTGCTGCGCGTACTCCTTTTGCTTCGCGGTCAAGGGTAAGAACGGGTCGAGGAACGTCTTATTGTCGCCGGCTGTCAGCGCTCGCCGCTCGATGCCGAGCTTGTCCAGCGTGCCCACGAATCCAAAGCCGTCCATGATCACGCCGATCGATCCCACCAGGCTCGCCTTGTCGACGTAGATCTTGTCGGCGGCGACCGCGACGTAGTAGGCGCCCGAAGCGCAGACTTCCTCCACCACGGCGTAAATGGGCGTGTCGGGGTACTTGCCACGCAAGCGGCGAATCTCATCGTTGATCTCGCCCGCCTGCACGGGACTGCCGCCGGGGCTGTTGATCTTGAGCACAACGCCTTGCGTTCCCTTGTTCTTGAACGCGGCCTGCAGGCCCGCAATCACGTTGTCGGCACTGGCGCGGCTGGTAGCGTCGATCTCACCTTGGATTTCGACCATTGCCGTGCACTTGTCGAGGCAGAGCCGCTCACTGCCCGTCCACGCGCCAAGCGCCGCGAAAAGGACGACGAACAGAAATCCAAACGCGAGCAACTTGAAAAAAATTCCCCAACGGCGCGCGCGACGCTGCTCGCGCAAGCCATCGGTCGCCAATCGCTCGAGGACGCGGCGCTCCCAGTTGTCTTCCATCATTCCGCCGGTTCCATTAGCCGTCTTCGGCACAAAAAATGCCGCCGTCACGCTCGCAGACTTTCACTGGCGTGAGACGCGCACCATGGCAAGGACCGGAAACGCAAAGTCCGCTGCCGGGATCGTACAGCGCGCCATGTGTAGCACACATCAAGTATAGCTTGGACTCGTCGAAGAAATCACCGGCGTTCCAGTCCAGTTCGGTCGACTGATGCTGACACTCGTTGACGTAGGCGTATGGCATGGCGCGCCAACGCACCACGAACGCTGGGAGGCTTCCTCCTTGCCGGGTGACTTGGAAACGCACCCCGTCGCCGCCGTCGACGAGTTCCGCGCTGGAGCAGATCAGGCGTTCGTGGCCAACCATGCGCGTAACTCCGTCACTGAATGCGCCGTCGAGAGCGGCTCCATCGCCATCAATCCCTCGGACGGATGGGCGCCGTAGGCGACAGCCAAGGCGCTGACTCCCGCATTACGCGCGAGCTCCAGATCGTGCGTGGTATCGCCGATCATCAAGGTCTCGGCGGGCTCGGCCCCGAGCCGATCCATGAGCGCGAGCAGCATGTCCGGATGTGGCTTGGGGAAGCCTTCGTCACCGCAACGCGAGGCGGCACCGACTCGGGTCTTACCGGTCGCCACGGCCAATAGAAAACCGCGGTCATCGAGCTCATCGAGCATCTCGCGAACGCCGGCAAACAGCGGAATTGCGGCGTCGCCGGCAAGGTAATGATCCCGATAGCGCTCCGAAAATCGAGCGTGGCGCTCGGGTGCGAGGGTGGGCGCCACGTGTCGGATCGCGTCGCGGTGCCCCAAACCGATAACGTGCCGTGCATCAGATTCGGCGGGCGCAGGGACCCCAACGTCGAGGCATGCTTGCTGAATCGCGCCGGCGATAAGCGCGGTCGAATCGGCGAGGGTCCCATCCCAGTCGAATGCGAGCAGGCGGAAGCGTCGCGGCGGGTTAAGCATCGGCCAGACGCACTGAGTCCAGCGCATCGAGATATCGGCTGAGCTCCGGCGGGAGCGCGGCCTCGATCTCGACCTCGCGTTCTTCCACCGGATGAGTGAAGGCGAGTCTGCGGGCATGCAGGAACATCCGCTTCAGGCCTTGCTTGGCGAGCGCCTTGTTCCATGCGAAATCGCCGTACTTTTCGTCGCCCGCGAGCGCGAACCCGAGATGCGTCAGGTGCACGCGAATCTGGTGCGTGCGTCCCGTGTGCAGTTCGGCTTCGAGCAGACTCACGGCAGGGTCGATGCCGGTCCAGACCCGTCGGCGATAGAACACCGTTTTCGCGGCCTGCCCGCCGACCTGCTCGACCCGCACACGGCGCTCGCCGGTGCCGGTCAGGTATTTGGTCAGCGGTAGCGTCACCTCTCGCTTGGCATCGCGCCATTGGCCCTTGACCAGTATCTGGTAGCGCTTGTCGACGCGGCCCTCGCGGAGCGCGGCATGAAGGCCGACCAACGCGGCGCGCTTTTTGGCGACCAGCAGAACTCCCGAGGTGTCGCGGTCCAGGCGATGAACAAGTTCCAGAAACTTCGCCGTCGGTCGCGCCGCGCGCATTTGTTCAATCAGACCGAAGGCCACGCCGCTGCCGCCATGCACCGCAAGCCCGGCCGGCTTGTCGACGGCAATCAATGCGTCATCCTCATACAAGATGGGAATCGACGCCGATAGCGGTGGCGGCTTGCGGGTCCCGGTCAGCGGCACACCGGTACGAATCGGAGGAATCCGGAGTTCATCGCCGAGCACCAGCCGGACATCCGGCTTGACCCGCAGACGGTTGACGCGCTCCTCGCCGCTGCGCAGGATCCGATAGATATGGCTCTTCGGGACGCCTTTGAGGACCCGCAACAGGAAATTGTCGACGCGCTGGCCGGCTCCGGCCTCGTCGACTGCAAGGCGGTTCACAGCATCCTTGCTTAAATCGTTCATTTCTCTATAATTGTGGGCAGCAGCAACGTGCGATAGCTAGCGCGTGAGTTCCGAGGCAACGGTTATCGACCCGCCTCCCGACCATGCGCAGCCCCTCCCAGTTAGGCAACTAAGTGGGCAAGGCAACTAAGGCAACCGCCTGTTGGCTCGAGATAGGGCGACTTGGTTAAATCGGTTCACCGTCCGGATTCTGCGGCCCGGAAAAGTAACGATGTTAATGGAACAGCGCAGTCTCCGCACCGGCTTATGGCCGGACGACAAGCGGCTAGGACTTGCGGCGCGCCACTTTTGTAGCGCAACGAATTCTGTACTTGGCTGCACGGCCTCGGTCTTTCATCACCGATGGCGAAGCAGCCGCCAGATCGTTTGAGCGACAACGCGAAGAAAACGAACCAAGCTCCCGAGAC
>VBDA01000578.1 GCA_005883655.1 Betaproteobacteria bacterium
AGTTTCGTGCAATGGGCCAGCTACGTGTTCTATATCGCCGGTCTCGCGCTGTTGGCCACCACGCTGGCCGCGCCGGGCGAGCGCGTGTTCATACGCTTCTTTTCTTTTGTTGCCTGCGTGCTGCTGTCCAAAATCGTCATCGTCATGCGACAACTGTCGCTGGAAGCCGCAACGGGAGCGCTAGCCGCGGTGGTCCTCTGTCTGCCGTTTCTGGTGCTGCGGATGCGAGCGGTCGCCGTGATCAGCGCAGCGTTCATCGTGGGCGGTTTCGTGATCGCGGAGCTGGCGAGCGATCCCGCTGGCATCACTCGCGCGTTCAACTGGATCCCGTTCGTCGGACAGCTGGAAACCCGTTGATCGGCATCGCGTCGATTCTCGAGGAGGTGTGGCCGGCGACAGCCCTGGCCTATCTGGCGCGCTTTGCAAGCCCTCCCCGTCAGCGCAGGCTCGTCGCCGTGAGCGGCGCGCTGGCGCTGGCGCTCCTCGTCTTCGGCTTCGAGTGGTATCAGCAGTATCTGCCTGCGCGTTATGGCGACGTCACGGTGGTCCTCCTGATGACCGGAACCTGGCTGTTGTTCTGGTCGATCCCAATCGCAGCTACCAGCACCGGCACGGTGGAAGTCGGCGTCGCAGGTGCTACCGGCGACCGCGGGCAACGTCGGGCGTGGCTCATCGTCGGCGCGCTTGGGCTCGCCGCGGCAACCGGCGTCGGCGCGCTTGTCCTGGGCCAGCGCCCCGCCGAAGTCCGCGTCGACGAAAGCAAGCTGCCGCAACTACCTGCCCCCGAGCAGCTGCCACCCGTAAGCCTTCCCCGATTCAAGTACGCGCATCCGCGTTTGCCCAGTCCGAGCGCTTCCGACCTCGCGACGATTGCCCTCCGCAACCCGGAGTTCCTGCGCCAAGTACGCGCCCGCGCCGCGGGAGGCAACGGCGATATCGAGGCGGCGGCACTGCAAGAAGTGATCGAGCCGGGCAGTGTCGACCTGACCATCGTCCATCGACGGCTGATGGGTCTCCAGTTCACGTGGCGCGGCCACGACCAGGGTAAACCGCTGGCGCTCGCCTATGATTGGCTCTACGACCATTGGAGCGACGCGCAGCGCGTGCAACTGCGCGGGAAGCTGGCAGAGGGATGCAATTACCTCATCGAACGCATCCGCAAGGACCGGATGTCGCCTTACAACGTGATTCTTTACAATGCGCCGTTCCAGGCCTTAATGGCATGCAGCCTGGCGTTGTACGGTGACGACCCGCGCGGCGATCCGGTCATGCGTTTCACCTATGATCTGTGGGAGAACCGCGTGCTCCCTGTATGGCGGCAGGTCATGGGCAGCACCGGTGGCTGGCACGAGGGCGGCGAGTACGTCGGTATCGGCATCGGCCAAGCCATCTACGAGCTGCCCGCAATGTGGCGCAGCGCCACCGGCGAGGACCTGTTCGCCAGCGAACCGGGCATCCGCGGATTTCTGGATTTTCTGGTTTACCGGAAGCGGCCGGACGCGACCGACTTTCGCTGGGGAGACGGCTCGGCTTTCGACAAGATCGTTCCCGACGCCATTCCGCTGGCGCTCGAGTTCTTGCACGCACCCGCCTACAACCTGCGGCCGCCGGCGCACGA
>VBDA01000059.1 GCA_005883655.1 Betaproteobacteria bacterium
ATGATGAATTCGCAGGCGCCGCCCAGCGCCATTCCCCGTACTGCGGCGACGGTCGGGATCAAGCTGTACTTGAGGCGCTGCGCTGTGAGCTGAAACTTGGCAACCACCGCTTCCACCTGATCCCACTTCCCCGCTTGTACCGCTGGCATTACCGACGCCAGGTTTGCCCCGACCGAAAACGGCTCGCGCGTCTGCCAGATAACGAGCCCGCGCCAGTTTTTCTCGGCCTCGGCAATTGCAGCGAGAAGCCCATCGAGCACGTCTTCGCCGATGGTGTTCTGCTTGCTCTTGAACGACGCGATGGCGATGTCGTCGCCGGTGTGCCACACGCGCACCGCGTCGGTTTCCATGATCGTCGTGCCGGCCGGCCACTTCTCGCCCAGGATTGGATCGGGATAGTATTGACGGCGATACGCGGGAAGGGTCGAGCGCGCCTTGAATTCGTTTTCCGCGGCCGAATAGGCGCCTTCGCGCGCGTGAACGCCGCTCGCCGCGGGACCCTCGCTCACCCATTGCGGCAGCGGCACACCGGCAAGCGTCTTGCCCGCGGCGATGTCGTCGGCGATCCAGCGCGCCACTTCCTTCCAGCCGGCGGCCTGCCAGATCTCGAACGGGCCCATCTGCCAGCCAAAACCCCAGCGGATCGCAAAATCCACGTCGCGCGCGTTGTCGGCGATGGCGGCGAGATGATAGGCGCAGTAATGAAAGAGATCGCGAAAAATGGCCCAAAGGAACTGCGCCTGAGGGTTGCTGCTTTCCCGCAACTTGGCAAACTTTTCGGTCGGGTTCTTCAGCGCGAGGATTTCGGCCACGGACGGATCGATCTCACCCGAGGAAGAACGGTATGACAAGGTCGCCAAATCCAGCACTTGTATTTCCTTGCCGATCTTCTGAAAGACGCCGGCCTTGGTCTTCTGCCCGAGTGCACCCTTGTCTATCAGCGCCTTGAGCCACGCCGGCGCCTGGTAATACTTGTGCCATGGATCATCGCGCAGGGTCTGGTCCATGGTCGCGATGACGTGCGCCATGGTGTCGAGACCGACGACGTCGGCCGTCCGATATGTCGCGCTTTTCGCGCGGCCGATCGCGGGCCCGGTTAGCGCGTCGACGACATCGAAGCCAAGGCCGAACGCCTTCGTGTGCGCCATCGTCGCCAGCATGGAAAATATTCCCACCCGGTTGGCGACGAAGTTTGGCGTGTCCTTGGCGCGCACGACTCCCTTGCCGAGCACGCTGACCAGAAATGACTCCAGCTGGTCGAGCAAACCTTGATCGGTCGCCCGCTGTGCGATCAGCTCGACCAAGTGCATGTAGCGCGGCGGATTGAAAAAGTGGATGCCGCAGAACCGCGGTCGCAGCGCCGGCGGACACGTCTCCCCCAAGGCATTGATCGACAATCCGGAGGTGTTGCTGGCGAAAATCGCCTGCGGCCCGATGTGCGGCGCCACCTTCTGGTACAGAGCCTTTTTCCAGTCGATGCGCTCGGAAATGGCCTCGATCACCAAGTCGCATTCCGCGAGCTCGCCTAGATTCTGATCGTAATTGGCCGCGTCGATGTAAGCCGATCGGTCCTTGGTCGCCAGCGGCGGCGGCTCGAGCTTTTTCAGCTTGTCGATGGCATTGCGCACGATTGCGTTCGGATCGCCATTCTTCGCAGCAAGGTCGAACAAGACCACCGGCACGCCGGCGTTGGCGAGGTGCGCGGCGATCTGCGCGCCCATGACACCGGCGCCGAGAACGGCGGCTTTGCGCACGAGAAAAGGTGAACCGGACATGCGTGACCTGGTCGGGCAAGCGTTACGAGCGCCGTGGCGCGGAACCATTCAGATCGCCGAAACGCCGCGCCGCAGGGTAAACCTGCGGCGCGGATGACATGCTTGCAGCGAATTTGGCTTAGTTGAACGTGTAGGTTACCTGAGCTGCGACGATGTTCACGTTGTTCTTGTAGGTGCCGCTGATAAGGCCATAGGTCGGCGTGCTGCCCGCGTTCTGATTCATGCTCGGATCCTTGACGAAGATGTAGGTATAACCCGCGTCAAGCAGCAGCTGCGGCGAAAACTTGTACTGGGCGCCGAAGGATATCCAGGTGCGGTCGTTGTCGGGCAAGCGCGGCGTGCGCTGGGCGTCGCGTACAGGCGACTGATCGAACGCAAGACCGCCGCGGAACATCCATTGATCGCTGTAACGATAGTTCGCCCCGATCGAAGCGCGCCAGGTATCACGGAAATTCTCGGGCGTCGTCGACAGCAGGGCGCCCGTTGAACGTACGATAGTGAGGTTCTGAACCGTGCTCCAGCCGGTGTATTGCAAATCGGCCATGACATCCCACTTGCTGTTGATCTGCCGGAAAATCGACACGTTGGCGGTGTCGGGAAGCTTGAGGGAGAGCTTGACGTCGCCGTTCGCCAGCACGCCATTGACCGCGTTGGCGAGCGCACCCGCCACCGGCGCCAGTGATGCCGGCAGCGCCGGAACGGGAGGATTGCTGAATTCGGCCGAGCCGCTCACGTCGTATTTGATCGTGGATCGATACGACGCGCCAAAACGTGTTTGCGGGTCGATATTGACCAGGACTCCGATGTTCCAACCCCAGGCACCGTCGTTGCCGGTAATCTTGGCATCGGATTGAGCACCGCTATAGGCGGTCAGGATCGGCGTGATCGCGGCGGCGGGAATCTGCCCCGCGGCGGTGGCCTGTTGGGCAGCCAGACCGATCGCGCCCGCATAGTTGACCCGGGAGGTGAGCTCCGCCTTGAGGTGCTGGTAATTCGCCCCGCCGCCGATGGTCACCATGTCGCTCGCCTTGAACGACACCGCAGGATTGACATTGATCGTTTCGATCTTCGACTTCACCGCCTGAAAGCGGCCGATCCAGTCCGAATCGTATTCGGTCTTCAACCCGAACGGCGCATTAACGCCTATGCCGACCGACCATTGCTTGTTGATCGGCGACGCAAGATAGAGTGCCGGAACGACGGCGCACGAGCCTGCGTCGCCGCCGTTTCCGCCCAGCGCCTGGAGCGACGCGGGCAACGACCCACTGTCGCTGAATTTTGTCTCGACGCAGATGAGGCTTCCGGTGCCCACCGCCTGCATGCCCGTCAGGCGGCTCATGCACGCGGGATTGGCGTAGATTGTGGCGGCGTCCTCAGCAACCGCTGCGCCACCGGCGAAGGCGTTGCCCAGGCCACTACCGCTTTGCTCTTGAAGTGCAAACNNNNGCGGAGCCATAGGCAAGACCGGCATGGCCGGCCGCTAACAACGCGGCGCTTCCAACGGTCGCGGCAAGTCCCCGGCGGCGAAATCGACAGGCTCTCTTCACGTTCATCCTCCATCAGTGGTTTGGTTATTCTTGCGTTGCTTCGTAGGTCGTCGCCGGGAAAACGCGTGGCGGGCGTGGCCGACAACTATACACTGGCTCGCAATAGCGGTCACTCAAGCGGGAAGCTCTCGCGGCCGCCGATCGGCGCCGACCGCGACATAGGTCAGGCTCGCCTCAGTTACCTTGACGCAAATGACGTCGGTTGGGTTGCGCTGCGCATAGACCTCGACCGCGACCGTGATGGATGTCTTGCCCTCGCGAGTGATGTCGGCGTAGAAGCTGACCAGATCGCCTATCATCACCGGTTCGCGGAACACGAATGAATTGACCGCAACCGTCGCGACACGCCCCCGAGCGCGCCTCGCTGCGGGAACGCTGCCCGCGATGTCGACTTGCGACATCACCCAGCCGCCGAAGATATCGCCGTTCTGGTTCGCGTCGGACGGCATCGGCACCACCCGCAGCGCGGGTTGCCTGTCCGGCAGCGTGACGCTTTCACCGACAGTCACTGTAGATCTCGAGTGAGGAGCGTCCGCCATAGCGCTGCAAACGTATTCACGTGCATCGCTCGCCTCATGCCGCTTTCTTCCTCGCCTCGTCGCGGAGCTCCCGTCGCAGGATTTTGCCCACATTCGACTTGGGCAATTCCGTCCTGAACTCGACGTCGCGAGGGCATTTGTAACCGGTCAATTGTTCGCGGCAGTGGGCGAGCAGTGCTTCAGCGGTCAACGCCGGGTCCTTCTTGACCACGAACAGTTTGACCGCCTCGCCCGATTTCGCATCCGGTACGCCGACCGCGGCGCATTCCAGGACCCCCGGATGCATCGCCACCACCGCTTCGATTTCGTTCGGATACACGTTGAACCCGGAGACCAGGATCATGTCCTTCTTGCGGTCGACGATGCGCACGTAACCGCGCTCATCCACCACGCCGATGTCGCCGGTCGCAAGCCACCCATCGCGGTCGATTACTTTCGCCGTCTCTTCCGGCCGCTTCCAATACCCCGCCATCACCTGCGGCCCCTTGATGCAGATCTCGCCGCGGTCGCCAAGCGCGACTTCCTTGCCATCGTCGTCGCGCAGGACCAGATCGGTCGAAGAAATCGGCAGTCCGATCGCGCCGTTGTATTCGGGCAGGTCAAGCGGATTGATGGTTGCCGCCGGCGATGTCTCCGTCAGACCATAGGCCTCGATCAGCGGCTTGCCGGTGACTTTTTCCCACCGATCGGCCACCGCCTTCTGCACCGCCATGCCGCCGCCCAGCGTCATCTGCAGGGTCGAGAAGTCGAGCTTCTGGAACTCGGCGTTGTTCAGAAGCGCATTGAAGAGCGTATTGACGCCGGTAATGGCGGTGAAGGAGTGTTTGCTCATTTCCTTTACCAGTCCCGGAATGTCGCGTGGGTTGGTGATCAACACATTCTCGGCTCCAAGCGTCATGAAGATGAGGCAGTTCGCCGTCAGCGAGAAGATATGGTAGAGCGGCAGCGGCGTGATGACGACGTGACGCTTGTTACCAAGAAACGGCTTCACCCACGCTCCTGCCTGCAACAGGTTGGCGATAATGTTCCGATGCAGCAGCATCGCGCCCTTGGCAACGCCCGTGGTGCCTCCGGTGTACTGCAGAAACGCGATGTCTTCATGTCCGATCGCTACCGGCTCGAGCTTGCGCCTGCCCCCTTCCGCAAGTGCATCGGAGAGCCGTGTTGCCGCTGGAATCTTCCATCCCGGAATCATTTTCTTGACGTGGCGCAGCACGAAGTCGACGAGCACGCCTTTCAAGCCGAGCATTTCGCCGATCGTGGTGACGATGACGTGCTTGACCTCCGTTTTGGAGAGCACGTCCGCAAGCGTATGCGCGAAGTTTTCGACCACGACGATCATCTCGGCGCCGCTGTCGTTGAGCTGATGCTCGAGCTCTCGAGGCGTGTAAAGCGGATTGACATTGACGACGGTACATCCCACCCGGAGGATGCCGAACAGGCATACCGGATACTGCAGGACGTTGGGCATCATCAGCGCGACGCGCGCTCCCTTGGTCAGGCCACGTGCCTGCACGAAAGCGCCGAACGCCGCCGATAATCGGTCCAATTCGGTGAAGGTGATTGTCCTTCCCATGCACGAATACGCCGGACGAGATCCGAACTTCGCGCAGCTCTCCTCCAACACCTCGCGCAACGAGGCATACTGATTGATGTCGATTTCGGCAGGAACACCGGGCGGATAGGATTTCAGCCAGATCTTTTCCAATTTTTCCTCCCAGCGATCAGCCGATTCTTCTGTCTGACATCGTATCAGAGGCGCTGGGCCGTACCGCCGGCGCGGATGCCACGCTGGTTGTCGCGTAATGCAGCGGGCCACCGCGGAACGGCGCGAAGCCGGTGCCGAAGATTGCTCCGGCATCGACCAGATCGGCGTCAGCGACGATTCCCTCGGCCAACGCGGCCTCTGCCTCGGTCACCAATGGGCGGATCAAGCGATCTGCCAAACCCGGCGGCACGACCCCTGGCGGATTCTTCGCCGCCTTGCCGCCGGACCAGTCGTAAAATCCGCGCTTGGTTTTGCGGCCAAGATTCCCCGCCGCGATCAATTCGCTCAACCGCTTCGGCGGCGGGGTGTCCCGGCCCAGCATCTTGCCCACCGCCATGCAGATGTCGAGACCGACGGTATCGGCCAGCTCGATCGGCCCCACCGGCATGCCGAACGCGAGCGCCGCTTCATCGACCGTCTCGGGAGTCATGCCTTCATCGACACAGCGCATCGCCTCCATCAGGTATGGCGCGAGAATGCGGTTGACCAGGAATCCGGGTGCGCTTTTGACTGGCAGCGGCAGCTTGTCGATCTGTCGTGTAAACGCCGACGCGCTGGGAATCAGCTCTGCGCGTGTGCTTGCGCCGACAACGATCTCCACCAGCATCATTCTCGCGACCGGATTGAAGAAATGGAGTCCGATCAGCCGGCCAGGATCGCGCATGGGCGCGGCGATCTCTTCCAGCGGAATGCTCGAGGTGTTGGTGGCGAGCAGGGCCGTGGATTTGGCCTTGGCCTCGAGCGAGGTGAACAGTTGCTGCTTGGCTTCGAGGTTTTCGAAGATGGCTTCGATGATAACGTCGGCGCGCGCCACGCCGTTCCCGGCGACATCGGGGATGAGCCGGTCCTGCGCGTCGCGCACGCGCAGGGGATCCTTCAGCCGTTCGGAGAAGAGTTTTGCCGCGCGTCCCATCGCCGGCGACAGCCGCTCGGCATTCTGGTCCTGCAGCGTGACGGTGAGACCGCGCAGCGCGCACCACGCGGCGATATCACCACCCATCGTACCCGCGCCAACGACGTGCACGTGCGCCGGGGGAGCGCGTCCGTCGCGCGCCGACGCTCCCTCTTCTTCTTTCTCGCGACCGAAGCTCTTCAGCCGTTCCTGAAGCTTGAACACGCGGATCAGGTTGGTGGCGGTCGGCGTCTGCAACAGATGCGCGATGGACGCCGGGTCGGACGCCGGCGCAGCTAACGCGTCGCCGTCGTATTTGACCCAGATATCGAGAATCGCATACGGCGATGGGTAGTGCTCGCGCCGCGCCCGCGCGGCTACCTGCTTTCTCGCCTTTGCGGCAATGATGGGACGGACCAGAGAATTGAGCGTAAGCGAGAGTGGAAACGGCACTCGGCGCTGCACTGGGCGTTCACGCAGCACGCCGCGCGCGGTGTTGTCCATGATGCGAAGCGGCACGCACTCGTCGGCAATGCCTAGCTTCCTGGCCCTGCGCGCATCGACGGTCTTGCCGGTCAGCAGCAGATCCAGCGCGGCAGGCGCACCGATCAGTCGCGGAAGGCGCTTGATTCCGCCCCACGCCGGAACGATGCCTAGCATCACCTCGGGAAGGCCGAGGCGCGTTCCGGGCTCATCCACGACTACCCGGTAACGGCAGGCAAGTGCCAACTCCATTCCGCCACCGAGACAGAATCCGCGGACCAGTGCCAGCGTCGGATACGGCGCGCCGGCAAGCTGTTCGAACGTGTCCCAACCTCGCCTCACCAGTGCAACTGCGTCGTCGACGCTTTTGAGCTCGCCAAATTCGTCGATGTCGGCACCGGCAATGAATCCATTCTCTTTGCCGGAGCGGATGACCAAGCCTTTGGGAGGGCTTGCGGCCAGCTCGCCAAGCATGGTGCGAAGCTCGTTCAGGACCGCAGCCGAGAGCGTGTTCGTCGTCGCGCCGCGCTTGTCCAGGGTCAGCCATCCGAGGCCATCGGCATCGCGCTCGAGTTTCCAGTGCAGCAATGCGCTCATCGTCGCTGCGGGCGAATCAGGCACGTTCAACCAGCATCGCACCGCCCTGGCCGCCGCCGATGCAGATCGATGCCATGCCACGTTTGCCTCCGGTGCGCTTGAGCGTATTGAGCAGGTGCAGGACGATCCGCGCACCGGACGCGCCGACCGGATGGCCGAGCGCGATCGCACCGCCATCGATATTCAGCCTGTCGGAGGCGACCTGTCCCAGCGCGCCGCTGAGCCCGAGCTCGCTGCGGCAAAAATCGTCGCTTGCCCAGGCGCGAAGACAGGCGATGACCTGCGCCGCGAACGCTTCGTTGATCTCCCACGCGTCGATGTCGTTGAGCCCGAGGCGATGACGGGAGAGGATCGGCGTCGAGGCGTACACGGGCCCGAGGCCCATCTGGGCGGGATCGAGACCCGCCCATTCGCTGTCGACGATGGTACCCAGCACCGGCAGCTTGTGTTTCGCGACCGCCTCCTCGGACGCCAGAACCAGCCACGCCGCGCCGTCGGTGATCTGCGAGCTGTTACCGGCGGTCACGTTGCCGTACTTGCGATCGAAAAACGGCTTCAGCTTGGCGAGATTTTCGGGCGTGGAATCCTCGCGCACGCCATCGTCGGCCGGGTACACCTTGCCGTCGCGGTCGAACAGCGTCACGATTTCTCCGTCGAAGTGCCCGGCTTTTTGCGCCGCCAGCACCCGCCGATGGCTCTGCGCCGAGAACTCGTCCATATCGCGCCGGGTGATGCCAAATCGGTATGCGAGGTTTTCGGCGGTCTGTCCCATGAGCAAGCCGACCATCGGATCGGTGAGCCCCTTCATGATGCCGATCACCGGTGTCAGCATCTCGGCCGGACGCAGCTTGAAAAACGCGCTTGCCTTGGCGCCAAGGGACCTCGCGGTGCTGAAGTTGGCAAACCAGAGCACCATTTTGTCGGAATAGAGGAGCGGCGCGCGAGACAGGGCGTCGACGCCGCCCGCCAGCACGAGGCTGGAACGGCCGCCGCGAATATTGGTGATGGCGGAATCGAGAGCCTGCATTCCGGATGCGCAGTTGCGCATGACCGTCCAGCCCGGCACCTTCAGTCCGCAGCCCATGCGCAGAGCGACGACCCGCCCGATATTGACTTCGTCGGGCGATGGGCTCGCGCAGCGGAGAATCACTTCGTCCAACTCCGGGGGCGAAAACGGCATGCGCGCGAGCAACGCACGGCCGGCCTGTACCGCGAGATCCGACGCCGCAAACGGGCCCGGCTTGCTTCGTGCCTTGAGAAACGGCGTACGCGCCCCGTCGACAACATAGACCGGCTGATTCATCGCAGCCTCACATTGTTTGAAAGAATGCTACAAAGTCAAAACGCCGGCTCGCTTTCCTGGTTCATCTGGTTGCATACTGACAATTATCGAAATGCGTTACGGCTTGCTCACCACTTTCGTCGTACCCGCGAAGGCGGAGACCCAGCGGCGTTCGTCGAAAGACACTGGATTCCCGCTCAGTTACCAAAGTGAGCGGGAATGACGATCTTAGGAATTCGGACGAATTTCGTAATGGTCAACGCATCAAGCTGCAGCTTTGTGCGCAACCACCGCGGCGGACAGCCGCATCTCCGATGCGCCGAGGTCCGGCGGGAAATCGTCCACGCGCACGACCTTGTCGACGAGCCGCTGCGCCCGCCGCAACACCGATGACTCCTCGGCGGTGATGATGCCGGCTGATTGCGCGTCTGCGATCCTGTCGTCGCGAGCCTTAATGCTCAGGCGCCCGGCCTTGACCGCATCCTTGATCTTCGCTTCGATAGGATCGGCTGCAAGCGTTGCCGCGAGCGCGAGCTCGATTGCGCCGACGGAATTTTCTTCATTGGACGAGACGAACATTCCCGCGGTCAGCCGGTCGCGGGTCGCCGAAGGTTCGATCAACAGCTTGGCCACCGCGTGCCCGAGCTGATCGGAAGGAACCACGTAGGGGCGCCCCAGTGGGAAGACCAGCCGGCGCAGCGTCCATGAGATAAAGCGGTTTGGAAAGTTGGAGATCACGCCCTCAATGGCATTTTGTGCCTTGAACATCGCGTCCCAGATCGCCCAGTGCATCAGCGGAGCGTCCGAAATCTGGCGGCCCTCTACCTCGTAACGCTTGAGCGTTGCCGAGCACAGATACAGCATCGAAAGAATGTCTCCGAGTCTCGCGGACAGCTTTTCCTTGCGCTTGAGCGCGCCGCCCAGCGAGCCCATCGATACGTCCGACAGGAAGGCAAGCACCGCAGAAAACCGGGTCAGTTGTTGGTAATAGCGGCGTGTTTCCCGGGCGACCTTGTCCGGCGCGACCGCGCAGTGCGAGCCGCAAAGCCCCATCACGAACGATCGGGCCATGTTCGACAGCACGAAGCTTATGTGGCCGAAGAGCGCGCGATCGAAAGCGATGGATGCGCGCTCGCGATCGGTCTCGCGCGTTGCTTCGATTTCCTTCAGGACATACGGATGGCAGCGAATCGCGCCCTGGCCAAAAATAATCAGACTGCGAGTGAGAATATTGGCCCCCTCCACCGTGATCGATACCGGGAGCTGCATGTACGCCGCGCCCAGAAAATTCGACGGGCCCATGCAAATGCCCTTGCCGCCGACGACATCCATCGCGTCGTTGATCACCTGCCGGGCGCGATCGGTCAGGTGAAACTTGGCAATGGCCGAAGGCACGGCGGGCTTTTCGCCAAGATCGACCGCCAGCGCGGTCAGCATCCGCGTCGCGTCCATCATGTACAGATTGCCGCCCATACGCGCGAGCGCTTCTTCCACGCCTTCGAACTTGCCTATCGGAGTCTTGAACTGACTGCGCACGCGGGCATAACCGCCGGTCGCGCGCACCGCAAGCTTGGCCATGCCCGTGCTCGACGAAGGCAGTGAGATACCGCGTCCCGCGGCGAGCGATTCCATCAGCATGCGCCAGCCGTTGCCGACCTGCGCCTTGCCTCCGATGATCCATTCGATGGGAATGAAGACGTCCTTGCCCGAATTGGGCCCGTTCTGAAATACCGCGTTGAGCGGCATGTGACGATGGCCGATGTTGACTCCCGGATGATGCGTTGGAATCAACGCGCAGGTGATGCCGAGGTCCTCCTTGTTGCCCAACAGATGGTCCGGATCGTAGGCACGAAACGCGAGGCCGAGAATCGTGGCCACCGGCCCCAGCGTGATGTAGCGCTTTTCCCAGGTTAGCTTCAGGCCCAGCGTGGACTTGCCCTGATACTCGCCCATGCAGACGATGCCGAAATCCGGAATCGCCGCGGCGTCCGATCCCGCGTTCGGGTTGGTGAGCGCAAAACATGGCACCTCGATGCCTTTGGCGAGCCGCGGCAGAAAATGCTTCTTCTGGTCATCGGTGCCGTAGTGCAGCAGCAGCTCCCCCGGCCCGAGAGAATTGGGCACCATCACCGTCACCGCTACCGTGCTCGAATGAGTTGATAGCTTGGTGATCACCTGCGAATGCGCAAAGCCGGAAAAGCCGAGTCCTCCAAACTCCTTGGGGATGATCATTCCGAGAAAGCCCTTATCCTTGACGTATTGCCAGACCGCGGGCGGCAGATCGCGATAAACGTGAGTCGTTTCCCAATCGCTTACCATCGCGCACAGCTCTTCGCATTCGTGGTCGAGGAAGCGCTGTTCATCGGCGGTCAGCCTTGGCCGCGGCATGGCGAGCAATCGCGACCAACGGGGATTGCCGGAAAACAGCTCTCCGTCCCACCAAACGGTGCCGGCTTCGATGGCGTCCCGCTCGGTTTGCGACATTGGCGGCAGGACCTTCCGGAACGCGGTCAGGACCACATCGCTGACCACTTTGCGGCGCAGCACCGGAATGTTCAGAATAATCGCCGGCAAAAGCAGCACGATGGCGATGATCAGCAGCG
>VBDA01000060.1 GCA_005883655.1 Betaproteobacteria bacterium
CATCACGACCTCGGAAAAGAAACCCCTGAGGGTCGATTTCATCGCCTATTGGCGCATCGTCGATGTGCGCAAATATTATCAAAGTGTGAGAGACGACGAGGAAGCTGCCAAGCGCCGCCTGGCGCAGACGATCCGCGCCAACCTTGCGCAGGAAATCAACAAACGTACCATCCACGAGACGATCTCGTCCGAGCGCTACCGGATCATGGACGAAGCGCGACAGAAAGCCGACGCTGACGCGAGGACGATCGGCGTCGAAATCGTCGACGTGCGCTTGCGCCGTGTCGAGCTGCCTGACGAAGTGCTCGCCCAGGTCTATCAACGGATGGAATCCGAGCGCAAGCGCGTCGCCAACGAGCTCCGGTCGCAAGGCGGCGCCGAGTCGGAGAAGATCCGTGCTGACGCCGATCGCCAGCGCGAGGTCATTCTCGCCGACGCCTACAAGCAGGCGCAGAAGACCAAGGGCGAAGGCGACGCCAGGGCTTCCGCGATCTACGCCAGCGCCTATGGGCAGGACGCCGAGTTCTACTCGTTCTATCGCAGTCTGGAGGCGTACAAGGCGACGTTCAAGAACAAGAGCGACGTCATGGTGCTCGACCCAAGCGCGGATTTCTTCCAGTATCTGAAGCAGTCGGGCGGCGGCCGGGCTGCGCAGCGCCGCTCGAGCAAATAACGATCTGACCGGGGCAGGCGGTGCCGGAAGCTTTCCTGGCGGCATGTGCCTTGGTGCTGGTGCTCGAGGGTCTATTGCCCTTGATTGCGCCGCGCGTCTGGCGTGAAGCATTCACCCGTTTGACGCAGCTGTCCGACGGGCAGCTTCGCTTTATCGGTCTGGTATCGATTGGCATCGGCGTCATTACCTTGATGGTCATCCGTGCGTAACTGGGTATTGCCCGAGTACATCGAGGATATTCTGCCTCCTGAGGCCGAAGCCATCGAGCAACTCCGGCGAACGCTGATCGATCACTTCCGCGATCACCACTATCGACTGGTGCAACCGCCCTTAGTCGAGCATCTCGATTCGCTGCTCACCGGAACCGGACACGATCTCGAGCTGCAGACATTCAAAGTGATCGATCCGCTCTCGGGTCGTCTGCTTGGCGTGCGCGCTGATATCACGCCGCAAGTCGCGCGCATCGACGCGCACCTCCTGAACGAGCCTGGTGTGACCCGATTGTGCTACTCGGGCAGCGTGCTGCGCACGGTAGCGCCCGGGCTTGCGCGTACGCGCGAAGTGCTGCAGATCGGCGCCGAGCTCTATGGCGATCCGAACATCGACGCCGATTGCGAAGTGTTGGCGCTGTTGCTCTCTTCGCTCTCGCTCGCCGGCGCCAGTGCCTTGCACCTCGACCTGGGACATGTCGGCGTGTACCGTGCGCTTGCCAACAGCGCGCACATTGCCGGCAACAGCGCCGACAGCGAGCTGTTCACTGCGCTGCGAACCAAGGACGTGCCCGCAATCGGAGAGCTCACCGCCAGGTTGCCCGCCGCGTGGCGCGATGCATTCATGGCGCTGCCGGCGCTCTATGGGCCGGCCGGCGAAGTGCTTGCCGCTGCCCGCGCCCGACTTCCCGACACGCCGTCGATCGAGAGTGCCCTGTCGGCCCTGGCTACGCTGGCCGAATCCGCGGCGCCCCTGGTCGACGTGGTGCATATCGACCTGGCGGATCTGCGCGGCTATCACTATCAGACCGGCGCCAGCTTTTCGGTGTTCACCGGCGGAGAAGCCAATGCCATCGGCCGCGGCGAACGCTACGACGGCATCGGCAAAGCGTTCGGCCGGGCGCGGCCGGCGACCGGCTTCACCCTCGACTTGCGTCAGCTCGCGGCGCTTGTCCGCACGCAGTAGCAAGCGACGCCGACATTCACGCCAGGCATCGGGACAACATGGGCAAGAACGTCGTCGTCATCGGCACCCAATGGGGTGACGAAGGCAAGGGCAAGGTCGTCGACTGGCTGACGGAGCACGCGCAGGGCGTGGTCCGTTTTCAAGGTGGTCACAACGCCGGCCACACGCTGGTGATCGGCGGCAAGAAAACCGTTTTGCGGCTGATCCCATCGGGTATTCTGCGCACCAACGTACGCGCCTATATCGGCAACGGCGTCGTCCTGTCGCCCTCCGCGCTGCTGCAGGAGATTGGCGAGCTCGAGTCCGCCGGGATCGAGGTGCGCTCGAGGTTGTCGATTTCGCCGGCTTGTCCGCTGGTGCTGCCATATCACGTCGCGCTCGATCAGGCACGCGAGGCATCATTGGGCGTGACCAAGATCGGCACCACCGGGCGCGGCATCGGCCCCGCCTATGAAGACAAAATAGCCCGGCGCGCATTGCGCGTGCAGGACGTCTTCTACCCCGACCGCTTCGCCGCCAAGCTGGAGCCGTTGCTCGAATATCACAACTTCGTGCTGACGCAATATTACAAGTGTGCCGCCGTGCCCTATCGGGAGACACTCGATGCAGCGTTGGCGCTCGCGCCACAGTTGGCGCCGATGGTTGCCGACGTCGCGGCGTTGATCCAGGAAGCGCGTCGTCGCGGTGACTCGCTGCTCTTCGAGGGCGCGCAGGGTGCGCTGCTGGACATCGACCACGGCACCTACCCCTATGTCACTTCGTCCAACTGTCTCGCGGGCGCGGCGGCTCCCGGGTGCGGCATCGGCCCGCAGCTGCTCGACTACGTCCTCGGTATCGTCAAGGCTTACACGACGCGAGTCGGGACCGGCCCGTTTCCAACCGAACTTGTGGACGATATCGGCGCCACGCTGGCCAGGCGCGGCAACGAATTCGGATCGGTGACCGGCAGGCCTCGCCGTTGCGGATGGCTCGATCTGCCGGCGCTCAAGCGCTCGTTGCAGTTAAACGGCGTCGACGGCTTATGCATTACCAAGCTCGACGTGCTCGATGGTATCGGGCCGATCAGGATCTGCACCGAGTACACCGCCGCTGGAATGAGGCTGGATCTGCTTCCGTCCGGCGCCGAGGCCGTCGCCGAATGCAAACCTGTTTACGAGGAGATGCCGGGCTGGGACCAAAGCACTTTCGGCGTCAAGCGCTTTGACGACCTGCCGCAAAACGCCCGCGCCTATCTGCGGCGCATCGAGCAGCTCGCCGGAGTGCCCATTGCGATGGTTTCAACCGGACCCGAGCGCGACGAGACGATTCTGATGCATCATCCGTTCCATTGAGATGTCTGAGGCGCCAAGTCGGACCATGAGCCTGCATGTCAGCTGGAGTGAGTACAACACACTGGTCGAACGCCTCGCGCTGCAGGTTCACGAGTCGGGATGGCGCTTCAATCAGATCATCTGCATCGCGCGCGGAGGCTTGCGCGTCGGAGACGTCCTGTCGCGCATCTTCGAATTGCCGCTCGCCATCCTGTCGACGCACTCCTATGCCGCGGACGGCGGGACGACGCAGGGCGAGCTCATCATCGCCGAGCATATGACAATGACCGCGCCGAGGCTCGGCGATCGCGTGCTGCTGGTCGACGACATGGTCGACTCGGGGCACACGCTGGCTACGGTGCGCAAGGAGCTGCCGCTTCGTTTCCCGCACATGGTGGATATTCGCACCGCGGTGGTCTGGTACAAGGCGTGCTCGGTATTCAAGCCCGACTATTACGTTGAGTATCTAGCCGACAGTCCGTGGATCCATCAACCGTTCGAGGTCTACGACAATCTGCGACCCGAGGGCGTGAAGGCGCGACTCGAGAAGTGACGCTCGCCGGCGCGCCAATGAGCGCATTCGAAGGGATCGAATGCGGAGAATCTTGGGTGGGGAAGGATGAAGGTGGTGCCCAGAAGAGGACTCGAACCTCCACAGTGTTGCCACCGCTAGGACCTGAACCTAGTGCGTCTACCAATTCCGCCATCTGGGCGACAGCAAGCTTTTAATTTTACGAAAGAGAAGATTCCTTGTCAAAGAAATCAGTCAGTGCGTCGCCTGCAGTTGCACGCAGATCGCGACGCAAGCAAGCCGACGTGGATATACCGAGCCGCGAGCAGACACTCGATGTGTTGCGCGAGCGCGGCGTGCCGATGCGCGCGGACGAGCTCGCGATTGCGCTCGGCGTGGACGGGTCCGCCGAGCGCGATGCTTTTGAAGGTCGTCTGGCAGCGATGACGCGCGAAGGTCAGTTGATGACCAACCGCAAGGGGCAGCTCTGCGTCGTCGCCAAGCTCGATCTGGTCACGGGCAAGGTTCAAGGGCACCCCGACGGATTCGGTTTCCTGATCCCCGACGCCGGCGGACCGGACGTGTTTCTCGGGCCCAAGGAAATGCACAAGGCATTGCACGGCGACCGCGCGACGGTGCGCTTGATCGGCGTCGACAAGCGCGGACGTCCCGAAGGCGCCATCGTCGACGTCGTCGAGCGCGCGAATCGCGAGATCGTCGGCCGCGTCTACGAGGAGCGTGGCATCTGGTACCTGGTCGCCGAGAACAAGCGGATCAGCCAGGACATCCTCATTCCTCCGGACATGCGCGGCAAGGCGAAGCCCGGCCAGGTCGTGGTCGCCGAGCTTTTCGAGCAGCCATCGGCACACCGCGAGGCGATGGCGCGTGTGGTGCAGATCCTCGGCAACTACACCGATCCAGGAATGGAAATCGAGATAGCGTTGCGCAAGCACGATCTGCCATACGAGTTTTCGGCAGCGGCGAAGCGCCAGGCGGCGCGGTTTCCCCACGACGTGCAAAAGGCCGACCGCAAGGATCGCACCGATCTCACCAACCTCCCGCTGGTGACGATCGACGGCGAGACGGCGCGCGACTTCGACGATGCAGTGTACTGCGAGCGCGTGGGCCAGGATTTTCGCCTCCTCGTCGCCATCGCCGACGTGAGCCACTACGTGCGCGACGCCGACGCCCTCGACGCCGACGCGCGCGATCGCGGCACATCGGTCTACTTCCCGCGGCGTGTGATTCCGATGCTGCCCGAGCAGCTCTCCAACGAGCTCTGCTCACTGAAGCCCGAGGTCGATCGGCTGTGCATGGTGTGCGACATGGCGATCACCGGCAGCGGTGAAATTCGCAGCTACCGCTTCTACCCGGCGGTAATGCATTCGCGCGCAAGGCTTACATACACCCAGGTCTGGGAATGGATATCGCAGCCGGCAACGGTCACGGACAAGACCGCCAAAGCGCTCCTGCCGCATCTCGACACCGTTTATGCGCTGTACAAGGTGCTCGCCACAGCGAGAGCAGAGCGTGGCGCGCTCGACTTCGAAACCATCGAGCTCGAGCTCAAGTTCGATTCCCACGGTAAGATCGAGACCATCGTGCCGGTGGTGCGCAACGAGGCGCACAAGCTGATCGAGGAATGCATGCTGGCCGCCAATGTGTGCGCGGCGGAGTATTTGCTCAAACAAAAGCAGCCCGCGCTCTATCGGGTGCACGAGGGTCCGACACCGGAGAAGCTGACCGCGCTCAAGGAATTTCTTGCCGGCTCGGCATTATCGCTCGACGGCGGGGACAATCCCGCGCCTGCCGATTATGCCAAGCTGCTCGCCCAGATCAAGGGCCGGCCCGATTTCAACCTGTTGCAAACGGTGCTGCTGCGCTCCCTGCAGCAGGCGGTCTACAGCCCGGACAACGAAGGCCACTTCGGCCTGGGCTACGACGCCTACTCGCATTTCACATCACCGATCAGGCGCTACCCGGACTTGTTGATCCACCGCTGCATCAAGACGTGTCTCGCCGGCGAGCGCTATCGTCCGTCCGGCGCGACGTGGCCTGAGCTGGGCGTGCATTGCTCACTCACCGAGCGCCGCGCCGACGATGCAACGCGAGATGTCGAGAACTGGCTCAAGTGCTATTTCATGCAGGACAAGATCGGAGAAGTTTTCGCCGGCACGGTGAGCGGTGTCACGCATTTCGGATTGTTCGTCACGCTCGACGGCCTCAACGTGGACGGGCTGGTGCACGTCACCGAGCTCGGCAACGATTACTTTCACTTCGACCCGATACGCCACGCGATGAACGGTGAGCGAACCGGAAAGAGCTTTCGCCTCGCAGATCGCATCACGGTCAAGGTGGCGCGCGTCGATCTCGAGACAACCAAGATCGACTTTGTGCTCGTCGAGGGGGAGGCTGGCGCGGCGGCGCAGGCGGTCAGAAAGGCGCGCACTTCCAAGTCGAAGTAGAGGTTTGCTTGGTTCGCCGGCGCAGGGTGCCGAAAAAGACATTCTTACGGATTTGCGACACGGAAATGGACACGGTTAGAACTTCGGCTTCGGACTCCCTTATCTTCTCGCTGGTGATCCAGGCACCGGAAATCCCAACGCCAACGCTCAAGGAGCTCGCCCGGCGAACCGGCGCCTCGCGCATCGTCGGCGTCCCGGGTGGCGGCACCCAGGCATTTCGACTCGAAGGGGCCAGCAAGTGGGCCAGCACCGCGGCCTTCTGCGCCGAGGAGCATCTCGACTTCGCCTTTGTTCCCACCGGCCAGCGCCTTGACCGCGTGCGGCTGATGTCAATGGACATGGATTCCACGCTCATCACCATCGAGTGCGTCGATGAGATCGCCGACATGCAGGGAATCAAACCGGAGGTAGCGGCGATCACCGCGGCGGCGATGCGCGGCGAGATCGACTTCGGCCAGAGCCTCGTACGCCGTGTAGCGCTACTCGCGGGGCTCGACGTTTCCGTTCTCGAACACGTCTACATGGAACGGCTCACGCTTTCGCCCGGGGCCGAGCGCATGCTCGCGAGCTTCCGCAAGGTCGGCGCCAAGATACTGCTGGTCTCTGGCGGTTTCAGCTTTTTCACCGAACGCCTGAAGCAGCGCCTCGGCCTCGATTACACCGTGTCCAATACCTTGGAGGTCGTCGCCGGCAAGCTCACCGGCCGAATCGAGGGACCGATCGTCGACGCAAAGGTTAAGGCGGATTGGGTGCGAAAGCTCCGCGCCGAGTACGCGCATGGCGGCGGCTTGGCCGTCGCAATCGGCGACGGCGCGAACGATCTGCCCATGCTTGGAGAGGCGGATATCAGCATCGCCTATCGTGCGAAGCCTGTTGTCCGGGCCGCATGCACCTACGCGATCGACTACTGCGGTCTGGACGCAGTGGTGAATCTGTTCGCATGAGCGATGCTGAGTTCCATCACGGCTAGGGCCGCGCTGGTAATACTCGCTAATCGTCGAAATCGCCCTCGTCCATCCACGCCATCTGAATCGCCTCGAGGATTTTTTCGCCGCTGCGCTTGGGGTCATCGTCGAAATCCGGCAACTCCAGCACCCACCGCCTCAAGTCGGTAAAGAGCACGCTTCGGGGATTCGCGTCGGGATGCGTCTCGGCGAGCGCAATCGCGATATCGCGGGTATCGGTCCACTTCATTTGGTGGCCTCTTTGGCGTAGTTGATCGTGTACTTGGGAATCTCGATAACCAGCTTCTGCTCGCCGACCTTGGCCTGACACGAAAGGCGCGATAGCGGCGTCAGGCCCCACGCCCGGTCGAGAAGATCGTCCTCGTCCTCGGACGATGGCGCGAGCGAATTGAAGCCCTCGCGCACGATGACATGACAGGTCGTGCATGCACACGATTTTTCACATGCGTGTTCGATTTCAATGCCGCGGTCGAGCAGGCTGTCGCAGATCGAGACCCCGGTTTCGGCTTCGAAGGTCTTGCCTTCGGGGCACAGCTCGGCGTGCGGCAGGACCATGATTTCCGGCATGACTTCAGCGCAGCGTGTCGATGCTGCGACCCGTCAGCGCCTGCGCCACGCTTCGGTCCATGCGCCGGCCGGCGAAGTCTTCGCTTGCCCGATTGAGCGCCTCGGTCGCCTCGATGAGCGCCCGACGATCGGCGCCCTTCTCTTCGATCAACCGTCGCAGCCGCTTCATCGCATTGTCGAGCACGGCGCGCTCATCCTCGGCGAGCAGCTCGGCATCGACTGCCAGCGCGCTCTCGGTCGCGTCGATGATGCGTGCGGCATCGACGCGAGCTTCGAGAAGCGCACGTGTGGCCATGTCGGCAGCGGCGTTGGCATGCGATTCTTCCAGCATCAGCGCGATTTCGGCGTCCGACAGTCCATACGATGGCTTTACGGTGATTTCGGCCTCGACCCCCGTCGTCTCCTCGCGCGCGGTGACCGACAGCAGGCCGTCGGCATCTACCTTGAAAGACACCAGGATCCATGGGCGGGATCCCATGCAATTCAAACCGTGCCAGCGATCGGCAATCGTCGACCCGCTCCCGCTCCCCCTGGACAACGTGGATCGCCATCGCCGTCTGGCCGTCCTTGAACGTCGTGAACGCCTGCGCGCGAGCGATCGGAATGGTGGAGTTGCGCGAAATAATCTTCTCGGTGAGACCGCCCATCGTTTCCAGTCCCAGCGAGAGCGGAATCACGTCGAGCAGAAGCCAGTCTTCCCCCGGCGCCCGGTTTCCGGCAAGGACGTTGGCCTGGATCGCCGCGCCCAAGGCGACAACCTGATCGGGGTCGAGATTGTTGAGCGGAGGCTGGCCGAAAAATTCCGCGACCGCCTTTTGCACCTGCGGCATGCGCGTCGCGCCGCCGACCATGACCACGCCCTCGATGTCGGTCGTCGCAAGCTTCGCGTCGCGAAGCGCCTTTTTGATCGGCGCCAGCGTCTTGCCGACCAAGGTCTGAGTGATCGCCGTAAATGTTTCGGTGGTCAGCGTCGCGGTGATCGTTTCGCCGGAGGAAAGTGTGGCCAGCAGGGTCGACGAGCCATGGCTGGTCAGATTTTCTTTCGCTTCCCGCGCCTTCATCATCAGCAGCCGGGTATCGGCGGGCGACACCGGTCCGACGCGTTGGGTTTCCAATGCCCAGCAGTAGACGCGGTGATCGAAATCGTCGCCGCCCAGCGCGGTATCCCCCGCGGTGGCCAGCACCTCGAACACGCCGCGCGAGAGCTTCAAAATCGATAGATCGAACGTGCCGCCACCCAAATCGTAAACGGCGTAAATACCTTCGGACGCATTGTCGAGGCCGTAGGCGATCGCAGCAGCGGTTGGCTCGTTCAAAAGGCGGAGAACGTTCAGGCCGGCGAGCCGCGCCGCGTCGCGCGTGGCCTGCCGCTGCGCATCGTCGAAATACGCTGGCACGGTCACCACGGCGCCGGTGAGCTCGCCGCCGAGACTCTTCTCGGCGCGAATGCGCAACGTTTTCAATATCTCCGCGGAAATCTCGACCGGACTCTTGCGTCCCGCGCGAGTCTCGATCTGCACCATGCCCGGGACATCGTTGTAGTGATACGGGAAACGTCGCACGTCCGACAGATCGGATAATGCGCGACCCATGAGCCGCTTGACCGACACAATCGTGTTCTGGGGATCGTGCGCCTGCGCGTCCTGTGCCGGGTATCCCACCGAGACTGCGTCGTCGCCATAGCGCACGACCGAAGGCAGCAGCGGCCGGCCATGCTCGTCGGGCAACACCACTGGAATCCCGCTGCGGACCGTCGCCACCAACGAATTGGTGGTGCCGAGATCGATGCCGACCGCCCGCCGATGCTGATGCGGCGCCGGCGCCTCGCCTGGTTCGGCGATCTGAAGGAGCGCCATCAGTCGTCTATCTCAGCGATGGCCGCTCCAATGTCGGCAGCGACCTTGGACAGAAACTTGAGCTTGCGTAAGCTCACTCGTGCCTCTGCCGGCACGCTCGAAAGATCGAGCTGCTCGGCGAGCTCCCGCTCGAGCAGTGCGGCCGTACTCTCGACGCCCTTCCGCAGGGTCG
>VBDA01000547.1:0-2130 GCA_005883655.1 Betaproteobacteria bacterium
CACTGCTGCTGGTTTCGCTTTCGTGGTCAGTCTCGGCACAGGAGAAATACCCGTCCCGGCCGATCGAATTCATCGTGCCTTGGGGTCCCGGTGGAGGCGCCGACCAGCTTGCGCGGAAGGCCGCTAAGCTCATGGAAGAGGACCTCAAGGTTTCCTTGCCGGTGGTGAATTCGCCCGGCGCCACCGGCAATACCGGCATGGCGAAATTGCTGGCGGGCGCGGCCGACGGTTATTCGATTTCGATCATGACCTGGGACACGTATGCGCTGCTCGCCACTAGCAATACCCGGTGGGCGCTCAAGGACATCATCCCGGTGGCGTTGATGATCAAACAACCGTCTTCATTCCTGACCGCGACCAACGGCAACTTGAAAACGTGGGCCGATGTCGAGCGTGAAGCCAGGAAGCAGCCGCTGAAGGTTGCCGTGACGGAGTTTGGCAGCCCCGACGAAATCACCGTCAACTTTTTCATTGCACGCGGGCTGAAACTGATTTCCGTCCCCTTTGCCAATCCAGGCGAACGTTACACCGCGGTGCTCGGCGGCCACGCCGATCTTCTGTATGAGCAGATCGGCGACGTCAGAAGCTTCGTCGACAGCAAGCAGATCCAGCCCATCATCGTTTTTGCGGACAAGCGCTTCAGCGTCTTTCCCGACGTACCGGCGTCGAAGGAGCTCGGCTACGACATCACCCTGCCGCAGCGGCGTGCCGTGATCATGAAAGCCGGTACCGACCCGCAGAAGGTGAAAGTGATTGCGGCTGCGCTCGCCAAAGTTGCCGCCAGTCCGGAGTACAAGGCCTACCTGAAAGAGCAGTATGCGACGGATGACAGCTATTTCGGCACCGAGGAATCGCTGAAGATCATGGAAGAGGAGTTGGCGCAGATGAAGCGCATGAGCACGCCGCCGGCGCCTCCAAAATGATATTGAGCCGGATTGCCGTGATAAGGGGGCGAAGCTGATGGCGGTGCGCATGCACAAGGTCCTGCCCTACGTGATCGTGCTCGCGATCGTCAGTTATCTGTATTTTCTCGCCGCGAAGATAGATTTCGTCGCACCGGGCGGACGCATCGGCCCGGATTTCTGGCCCAAAGTCATTCTGGCAATGGCAATGGTGGCCTGCGCCTACGAGATCGTAAAGAACCTTTTTTTCGGCAAAGCCCACCGCGAGCTGGAGGGTGTGCTGGCCAGCGTTCTGAAGGACGCTCCGATGGAGCTCCCGATCGCGGCGGCGCAAGAAAAAACCTATCCGCACCTGTTGTGGACCGGCATCGCCATGACGGTTGGCTACGCGCTCCTGATCGACAAGCTCGGATTTTTTCTCTGCACGCTCATCTACCTCGTCGCCTTCATGTGGATCGGCCGCTACCGGCGCATCGGAGTCATCCTCGTCACCAGCCTCATCGGCAGCCTTGCGTTCATGTTCATGTTCATGAAGATCGTCTATGTATCGCTGCCGCTCGGCGTGGATCCTTTCTCGCAGGTTTCCTTTCTGCTGATGCGGCTGATGGGTATCAAATAGGAACGCGGAGGTGATCGATATCCTGCAACAGTTGGGCGGTGGTTTTATCAGCGTATTCCAACCGATCAATCTGTTTGCGCTGGTGGTGGGTCTCGTCGTCGGCATGCTGGTCGCGGTTTTGCCCGGGTTGACCCTAGTGATGGGCGTGGTGCTGGCACTGCCGTTTACGTACGGCATGGCGATCACGCCCGCGATCATCCTGCTCACCGCGATGTACATCTCCGGCACTTATGGCGGTGCCTTTACCTCGATCCTGTTTCGCATTCCGGGCGAGCCGCTGGACGTGCCGCTCTTGTGGGACGGTTACGCCATGGCACACAAGGGACAACCGGCCAAGGCGCTGGGCTGGACGCTGTTCGCCGCGCTGACGGGAGGCATCGTATCGACCGTGGCGGCGGTGGCGATGGTGCATCCCTTCGCGACTTTCGCACTCAAGTTCGATTCGCCGGAATATTTCACCATCATCCTGTTCGGCTTATCCAGCATCGTCGCGCTCGGCGGCGGGTCGATCGTCAACGCGTTCATTAGCCTGTTCCTCGGGCTCATGATCGCCTGCGTCGGCGTCGATGGCATATACGGCGTCGAGCGCTTTACCTTCGGTGTGCCCAT
>VBDA01000547.1:2155-3490 GCA_005883655.1 Betaproteobacteria bacterium
ATGGTTGGCGCCTATGGCCTGGGCGAGGTGCTGGTGCGGCTGGAGACGGGTTTTCAGACACCGCAGCTCGAGGCCGGCGGCAAGGTCGCCACTCAATTTCCGACGCTACGCGAGGTATGGGACATCAAGGCCACGCTCGCGCGGAGCTCGGTCCTCGGCATCATCATGGGCATCATTCCCGGCGCCGGAGCGACCATTGCCTCCTTCGTCTCTTACGGCGTCGAGGCACAATATTGCGCGCGCAGAAAAGAGCTGGGGAGCGGCATCGCCGAAGGCATTGTCGCACCGCAGACCGCGTCCACGGCGACGGTCGCGGGCCACATGGTGCCGCTGCTGACGCTCGGCATTCCCGGCAGCGGGGCGACTGCAATAATTCTCGGCGCCTTCCTGCTGCACGGCGTGCAGCCTGGACCCCAGCTCTTCACCAAGAACGCTGCGCTGGTCTATGCGATTTTCGCGTCGCTGCTGGTCGGCGTAATCGGCATGTGTCTCATGGGTTATTTCACAATCAAGCTGCTGATCAAGGTGCTCTATCTGCCCGAGGCTGTGACCTCCGCTTTCGTCGTGCTGTTCTGCTTCATCGGCGCATTTTCAGCGCGCAACAACGTCACCGACCTGTGGATGATCGTCACCTTCGGCGTCGTCGGTTACTTGTTCGAGAAATACAAGTTTCCCATCGCCCCCATGGTACTGGGCTGCATACTCGGCACCCAGGCCGAGAGCTCTTTCATGACCAGCATGATCAGCTATCAGAACGACTGGACCGTTTTTTTCACGCGGCCGATCAGCGGCACGGTGATGGTGTTCGTCATCATTGCGCTCACCTATCCGCTGTTCCGGTATGTGCGCCAGGAATACAAGGAGCGGCATGCGCCGCTCTCAGGATGAATCCGTGAAGGTACTGGTAACGGGCGTCATCGGCTCCGATACGCACATCGTCGGCAACCGCATATTGTCGATGGCGCTGGAGAAGGCGGGCTACAAGGTGATCACTCTCGGTGCGCTGACGCCGGCCGTGGAGTTCATCAAGGCGGCGGTGGAAACCAACGCCGATGCCATCATGGTGTCCTCGCTCTACGGCCAAGGCGAGCTCGACTGCCGCGGCTTCCGCGATCTGTGTGTGGAAGCCGGTCTCGATAAGGTCCTGCTCTACGTTGGCGGCAATCTCGTCGTCGGCAAGACGGCCTGGCCCGAGGTTGAAAAGCGATTCCTCGACATGGGATTCGACCGCGCGGCACCGCCCGGCACCCGGATCGAAACCGTGATCGAATGGCTGAGACGTGACTTCGCTGCGCGCGAGCAGGGCCTGCAGCGGGCCGAGGCGTGACGAGATGC
>VBDA01000061.1 GCA_005883655.1 Betaproteobacteria bacterium
TCAAGAGCATGTCGGGGCAGACTATCGAAGTCCTGAATACCGATGCCGAGGGGCGGCTGATTCTGTGCGATGCGCTCACTTATGCCGAGCGCTACGAGCCGGCAGCGGTCGTCGACATCGCTACGCTGACCGGCGCCATGGTTATCGCCCTGGGTCACATCGCGAGCGGCATGTTCAGCAATAGCGACAGCCTCGCACGCGCACTGCTCAATGCCGGCGAGGAATCATTCGATCGCAGCTGGC
>VBDA01000062.1:0-7836 GCA_005883655.1 Betaproteobacteria bacterium
CGTCCGGGACTTTGGACATGACTTCGATTGATTTTTACACTCACATTACCGATCCGCTGGCGGTCGCCGGAAGACTGGTCGCCAAGGCACTCGCGCGACACGGAAACGTCCGCGTCCTGACACCGGATTCCGCGACCACCGACGCTCTCGACCGCCTGCTCTGGGTGCAGCCCGCGACCGGTTTCTTGCCGCATTGCCGTGTAGGCAGCCCTCTCGCGTCGCAGACGCCCGTCTGGATCGACCACGCCATGGAGCATCAGGGTCCAGCTCTGGTGCTCATCAATCTGCATGAGCTACCACCGCCATTCTTCGCGCGCTTCGAGCGCCTGGCCGAGATCGTGAGCGTCGATGGAGCCGCGGCCGCGCGTGAGCGTTTCCGGTTTTATCGCGAGCGCGGTTACGAGTTGCGCACACATAACCTGTCCGAGAGCGGCTGATGCCGAGCGCACGCGAACTGCTGGAGCAGGCCGACGCGTTGATGCGCAAGAACCGGAGCCGCAGCGACAACGATATTCCGCTGCTTACCGACGTGGTCGCGATTGCCACTGCGCCTGCGCCCGCGTCGGCACCGATATTGGCCGCGGTTGCGCCGCACATGGATGTTCCGCTGCTCACCGATACGGTGCGAGAAGTCGTCTTCGATTTGGAGCCGCTGCAGGAGCAACCGATACCACGTCGCGCAATCATGGAAGGCGACCCGTCGGACTGGCTGGTGATGGACACGATCGATCCGGCGATGCAGAGCATCACCGAACGTGCACCCGATACGCTGGCGGTTGCGCCGCCGATGACCGTCAAGGCCTCCGGATCGGCTGCCACGCCTCCGCCCATGGGTTCGCGGGCGCCTGAGCAGACGCTCGCACCCATCGAAGAGTCGCCTCCAAGCCCGCTCGCGGCGACAATCCCTGCGATGGCGGCGGCGGCGCCCGTCGAAGAGTCTTCGCCAAGCCCGCCCGCGCCGATAACCCCTGCGGCGGCGGACGGGGTGCCCGTCGAGGAGCTGCCGCCAAGCCTGCCCGCGGCGACAGAGAGCGAGTCCGCGGCGGGCGACCAGGAACGTTGGCGCGCGCTGGCCGAGCAGGTTTCCATGCAAGTCCTGCAACGGCTGGATTTGTTCACCGATACCGGCCTAAAGGATCAGCTAGCGCAGCGTCTGAAGCCTATTGTCGAGCGTGCAAGCGCCGAGGTGGTTGTCGCGATCACCCAGAACGTCGGCAGGCTGCTGCGCACCTACGTCTCCGAAGCCATCGAGCGCGAAATCGCACAGTGGAAACGTGACCAGCACTGAACCAGAACCTGCCGGGTGCGCTACATGGAGGAAATCGTTCGTGATAGACTTAAATCCCATGAACAGATGCAAAGCGCGGATGAAATGCCGTTTCGGCGCGACCGGTGTATCGGCGCGGTATGGTTACGTCTACAGCTTTTATTTCGGCAAAACTGCCGAGGGCCGCGCTCACCGATAGCTCATCGATACAAGCAACAACGAGTTTAAGCAACGATCGGGCGGCCCAGAGGCCGCCCGATTTTTTTTTCGGAGACCCAACATGATTATCGTTATGCAACCCGATGCAGGAGCGGACCAGATCGAAGCGGTGGAAGCGAAGATCCGAGCGCATGGCCTGGCGGTACACGTCTCGCGCGGAACCGAGCGCACGCTGATCGGCGCGATCGGTGACGAGCGCACGCTCGAGCCGGAAATGTTCGACCCGATGCCCGGTGTCGAAAAGTCGATGCACATCGTCAAGCAGTACAAGATGGTTGCGCGCGAATGGCACAAGGCGAATACCGTCATCGATGTGGCGGGCATCCCGATCGGCGGCAGCACCGTGCAGGTCATCGCCGGCCCCTGCTCGGTGGAAACCATGCCGCAGATGGAAGCTGCTGCCGCGGGAGCGAGAGCCGGCGGCGCTCGGCTGATGCGTGGCGGCGCCTTCAAGCCGCGCACGAGCCCTTACGCGTTCCAGGGAAGAGGCGTCGAAGGGCTGGAAATGCTGCGCTCCTCGGCCGACGCGCACGGATTGCCGATCGTCACCGAGCTCATGGACGTCAGGATGCTCGAGACGTTCCTGCAGTACGACGTCGACGTCATTCAGATCGGCACCCGAAACATGCAGAATTTCGATTTGCTGAAGGAGGTCGGGCGGATCAAGAAGCCAGTCATCCTCAAGCGCGGCATGTCGGCGACGATCAACGAATGGCTGATGGCCGCGGAGTACATTGCCGCTGGCGGTAATCACAACATCATCTTCTGCGAGCGCGGCATACGCACCTTCGAGACCGCGTATCGCAATGTGCTCGACGTCACCGCGATTCCGGTCCTCAAGCGCGAGACGCATTTGCCGGTCATCGTCGATCCCTCGCACGCCGGCGGCAAGGCATGGATGGTTCCAGCGCTTAGCTGCGCCGCGGTCGCCGCGGGCGCCGACGGTCTGCTCATCGAGATTCATCCCAATCCCTGCGAAGCGCTTTGCGATGCCGACCAGGCATTGACGCCAGCGGAGTTTGCAACCTTGATGGAAAAGCTAGGCGCGATTGCGCGCGCGATCGGGCGCGATATCTAAACCAAGGGCTGAGCATTCGCGACGGCGCGGCGCGCAGACCGCGGAGCGCAAGCTCGTTCCGCTATAATCTGCGGCTTTTGCCCGTTACGCTTCCGCTACCCGCCGATGGATCTCGACAAGAGTTTTGAATCTGCCGCCATCGAGGCGAAGTGGTACCCGTTCTGGGAATCGCGCGGTCTCTTCAAGCCGTCGATGAAAAACGGCGCGCCGGCGTTCTGCATTCAGCTGCCTCCACCCAACGTAACCGGAACGCTGCACATGGGGCACGCATTTCAGCACACGCTGATGGACGTGCTGATCCGCTATCACCGCATGCAAGGCGACAATACCTTGTGGCAGGTCGGAACCGACCACGCCGGAATCGCGACCCAGATCGTCGTCGAAAATCAGCTCAAGGCAGAAGGAACATCGCGCCTCGAGCTGGGACGTGACAAATTCGTCGAGCGCGTCTGGGCATGGAAGGAAGAGTCCGGTTCGACGATTACCCACCAGATGCGCAGGCTGGGTTCGTCATGCGACTGGTCGCGCGAGCGCTTCACCATGGACACGGGACTGTCGAATGCGGTGATCGAAACGTTTGTGCGCCTCTACGACGATGGCCTGATCTATCGCGGCAAGCGGCTCGTCAACTGGGATCCGAAGCTCGGAACTGCCGTGTCCGACCTCGAAGTGGAGAACGAAGAGGAAACCGGGACCCTATGGGAGATTCGGTATCCATTGGCGGATGGGAGCGGTGATTTGACGGTGGCCACGACGCGACCCGAGACGATGCTCGGAGACGTCGCGGTGGCGGTGAATCCCGATGACGCGAGATACGCTCATCTGGTCGGCAGGGAAGTCGCGCTGCCGCTGGCCGGACGCCGCATTCCGGTGATCGCGGACGCGTACGTCGAGAGCGAATTCGGCACGGGTGCCGTGAAGATCACACCGGCGCACGACATCAACGACTGGGAGATCGGCCAGCGTCACGGCCTGACACCCATCACCATCTTCACGCTCGACGCCAGGCTCAACGACAACGTGCCGCGGAAATATCGCGGTCTTGATCGTTATGTCGCCCGCGAGGCAGTCCTTGCCGACCTGAGAAGCGCCGGCCTGCTGCACAGCGAGAAGTCTCACAAGATGGTCGTGCCGCGATGTGGCCGCACCGGCGAAGTCATCGAGCCGATGCTCACCGATCAATGGTTCGTGGCCATGAGCAAACCCGCGCCCGCCTCGAATCCTTTGTTGGGCGGCAAGTCGTTCAAGGATATCTGCCTGCAAGCGGTCAATGGGGGCCTTCATAGCGCCGGCATGCAAGTGCCCGACCCGATCCGCTTCGTCCCCGACCACTGGACATCGACATACAACCATTGGCTCGAGAACGTCTACGACTGGTGCATCTCGCGCCAACTCTGGTGGGGACATCGGATACCCGCCTGGTACGACGAGCAGGGCAACATCGTCGTGGCACGCAACATCGAGGAGGCGGCGCGGAAGTCCGGCAAACAAGCCGCCATGCTGACGCAGGACCCCGATGTTCTGGACACATGGTTTTCGTCCGCTTTGTGGTGCCACTCGACGCTGGGCTGGCCGGAGAAGACCCGCGAGCTCGAAATGTTTCTGCCGAGCTCGGTGCTCGTCACCGGCTTCGATATCATTTTTTTCTGGGTCGTACGCATGATCATGATGACGACCTATTTCACCGGAAAGCTGCCTTTCCGCGACGTGTACATCAATTCGATCGTGCGCGACGAGGAAGGTCAGAAAATGTCAAAGTCCAAGGGCAATGTCCTCGATCCTCTGGATTTGATCGGCGGCACCAGCCTCGAGGATCTTCTCGCGAAGCAAGTCCAGGGGCTGGTGCTGGAGAAGCAACGTGCCACGATCGAGAAGCGAATCAGGAAACAGTTTCCCAACGGTATCCCGGGTTATGGCGCCGACGCAGTACGTTTCACATTTGCCAGTCTCGCGACCTTTGGCCGGACACTCAATTTCGATCTCTCGCGCTGCGAAGGTTATCGTAATTTCTGCAACAAGCTGTGGAACGCGACGCGATTCGTGCTCATGAACGTCGACGGCAAGGATGTTGGCCTCGACCTGTCCAAGCCGACGCGATTGTCAATCGCTGATCGATGGATACAAAGCCGCGTGCAGCAAGCGGCAGCGCAGATTGCAACCCACCTCGCGGCTTATCGCTTCGACTTGGCCGCCAAATCGATCTACGAGCTGGTCTGGGACGAGTATTGCGACTGGTACGTCGAGCTCGCCAAGGTGCAATTGCAAGATGGCGCGCAACACGGAACCGAGGCCGAGCAGCGCGCCACCCGGCAAACCCTGGTTCGCGTGCTGGAGACTATGCTCCGCCTCGCGCATCCCTTCATCCCCTTCATCACCGAAGAGCTGTGGCAAAAGGTCGCTCCGCTCGCGGGGAAGAGCGGCGAATCGATTTCGATCCAACCGTATCCCGCCTCCGGCGCGTCATCGACCGACTCGGCGCCCGATGCGGAGGCCGAGCGCGAAGTAACGCGGATCAAGGAGCGAACGATCGCATTGCGGACGCTGCGCAGCAAAATGGGAGTGTCTCCGGCGAAGCGCATCGCTGCGTTTGCCTCGGGAGACCGGGCGTCGTTAAGCGCGAGCTCCGCTTACGTGGTGGCGCTTGCCAAGCTGTCCGGACTGGAAATCGTCGACGAGCTTCCAAGGCACGACGCACCGGTCGAAGTGGTTGGCGGCGACAGGCTGATGCTCCACATCGAAGTTGATCTCGTCGCGGAGCGGGCGCGCCTCACTAAGGAGCTCGCGCGACTCGAATACGACATCGCCAAGGCAAAGGAGAAGCTCGCCAACGCGTCCTTTGTCGGGCGGGCGCCGCCCGCGGTGGTGGCAGACGAGCGTGCGCGGCTGCGGACGAACGAGGCTACGCTTGACAAGGTGAGGACGCAGCTGGATCGCCTGTCGGGCTCCGCTTAAAGGTGCACACCGGGCAGCTGCGCTGTGCTTCATCCGCGGCACATCACTCTCCATCATGCCGACCTTTCCGCTTTTTCGCGCGCTTTCGCACCGGAACTTCCGTCTGTTCTTTTTCGGACAGGGGCTGTCGCTGATCGGGACCTGGCTACAGCAGGTTGCGATGTCATGGCTCACCTATCGCCTCTCGGGCTCGGCGTTGCTGCTTGGTGTCGTCACGTTTTGTCAGTACATCGCCGTGCTGCTGCTCGCGCCCGTCGCCGGTGTGCTTGCCGATCGGATCGACCGCCGGCGAGCGCTGCTGATAACGCAATCGGTGATGCTGGCGCAGGCATTCACCTTGGCTGTGCTCACCGCGAGCGGAAAGGTTGAGGTTTGGCATGTTGCGGCGCTGGCCCTGGTGCTCGGTTGCGCGTCGGCGTTCGACATTCCCTTACGTCATGCGCTGATTGCACAGCTGGTCGGCGATCGATCGCATTTGCCGAATGCGATCGCGCTCAATTCGTTGTTGATCAACTGCGCTCGCGTCGTCGGCCCCGCGATTGCCGGCATCCTGATCGCGGCAGTCGGCGAAGCGATTTGCTTCGGTCTCAACGCATTGTCCTTCGGCGCGGTGCTCTGCGCGCTGGCCAAGATGCGCTGGCCGGCCGCGCGTACGCCGGCGCCTCCCGCGAGATGGCTGGCGAGCTGGCTCGAAGGGGCAAAGTCGGCATTCGGTTTTCGCCCGATTCGGGCTGCCTTGCTACTCATCGCATTGATCAGCGGCACGATCGGGACCTATTCCACGCTCATGCCGGTATTTGCCAAGGATGTGTTTGGCGGAGACGCGCACACGCTTGGAGTGCTCCTGTCCGCAGCCGGCAGCGGGGCGCTGCTCTCAGCGCTTTACCTCGCCAGCCGGCACACCACGCGCGGGCTGGACCGCGTCATCCTCGTTGCGGGAACGATCGCGTCGCTCGCCATGCTCGCCTTCGCGCACTCGACCCGCCTTGCACTGGCGCTCCCCTTGCTGGTAGCGCTGGGAGCCGGATTGATCGCGGCGCAGGCCTCGATTCAGACCCTGGTGCAGACCCTGATCGACGACGACAAGCGGGGCCGCGTCATGAGCCTGTACACGATGGCGTTTCTGGGCATGCTGCCATTCGGCAATCTCGCGGCGGGCGCGGTGGCCCGATATGTCGGCGAAGCCACTGCATTCACGCTCAACGGCTGCATGTGTCTTGCAGGACTGCTGGTGTTCGCGCGAGCGCTGCCCGGCCTGCGCATCGCCGCGCGGCTCGGGCGCAGCAACGAAGTGGAAGCCAACCTTAAGCCCGAGCCTGAAAGCCGAGCGTGAAAACTAAGCCGGCGGGTGTCGCCTGCGAGGTCCGGCAATGCGAACGTTCAGACTTTTTCCGGCTCGCGCACGGAGCGCTTCATCAACAGCGCGGGGATCGGATGCTTGCGATGCAGCGACGGCCGTCCATCTGCGCCCTTGTGCACCAGCGCCGAGGGAGAGCGTGCACGATCCGCTTCGCGCGAAATCGGCGCCTGATCGGGATTGCGGTCGTCGGCGTCGGCGGCGCGGCCTCGCCGCGGTGCATGAGTTTCGGAACGCGCAACTTGCGAGCTTGAATGGCACGCGGAGCTCGCGCCGTGCGGCGGACGCTTAGCGCCGCGGGTTTCCCGCACCTCACGGGGTGGTCGCTGCGTGGTCGTGTGCTTCGCCGACGGAGCATCGCGAGGCGCGCTGAACCCGTCTAGGGCAGTCACGGGAATCGTTCGCTTGAGCATGCGCTCGATCTCCGCCAGCAGTTTTTCCTCGTCTGGCGCGCAGAACGAAATTCGGCCCGTGCGGCCAATGCGATGGATATAATCCTCCGGAACGTAGGGCATCTCGTAGTTGACGACCAGAGGCAGGTCATCGATGTCGAGGCCCCGCGCGGCGACGTCGGTCGCGACCATGACCTGAACCTTCGCCGCCTTGAAATCGTCGAGCGCTTCCAGCCGCGCGGCCTGGCTCTTGTCGCCATGGATCGCGGTGGTCTTGAGCCCGTCCTTCTCCAGCTGCCGCGCCAACCGCGATGCACCATGCTTGGTGCGCACGAAACACAACACCTGCCACAGATTGCGTGAGGTGACGATATGCGTGAGCAGCGCCCGCTTTTGATCCGATGCAAGCTTGTACACGCTTTGCGCGACGGTCTCGGCGGCGGTGTTGCGAAGCGCGACCTCGATCAGGGTCGGGGCATTGAGCAGTTGATCGGCGAGCTTCTTGATCTCGTTCGAGAAGGTCGCCGAAAAGAGCAGGTTCTGGCGCTTGGCCGTCGCCGGCAGGAGCGCC
>VBDA01000062.1:7883-20318 GCA_005883655.1 Betaproteobacteria bacterium
GGAATGAAGCCCATATCGAGCATGCGATCGGCCTCGTCGAGAACGAAGATCTCGACCTGGCTCAAGTTCACGGATTTCTGCTCGATGTGGTCCAGAAGACGTCCTGGCGTGGCCACCAGTATCTCGATGCCTGCGCGCACGATCGGCAACTGCTGCCGGATGTCGACCCCGCCATAGACAACCGTGGAGCGAATCCCGGTGTATTTGCCGTAGGTCGTCACCGCTTCCTCGACCTGGATGGCCAGCTCGCGCGTGGGTGTCAGGATCAAGGCACGGACCGGATGGCGAGCGGGCGATGGGCTCGCGTTGGCAAGCGGCAAGAGCTTTTGCAGAATCGGGAGGGCAAATCCGGCGGTCTTGCCGGTGCCGGTCTGGGCGCCGCCCATGACATCGAGGCCTTGCAGTATGGTCGGGATCGCCTGCGATTGAATCGGCGTGGGTGTGGTGTAGCCAGCTTCGGCGACGGCGCGGAGCAACTCCGGCCGCAAGCCGAGCTCGTCAAAACTCGGGGTACTGCTCATCGGTATTCTGGCTCCTGGCGCGGCCCACCCGCACACATTGCGGGTTCCGGTCCAGGCTGCGGACATGCTGATTGATCGACGGTGCAGGCGGCGGACGCAGACGCGCGGCACGCTACCCACTCGGGGGATGTCGGCGGTGACCGGAGCGGCCGCCGAGTGCCCCATAATAGACCTAAATACCGGATTTTGCAAATTATTTCGGCATTTCGGGGTCCGGTTTGGTACAATCGCTGGTTTCGCTCTTGCAACGCACCATGACTGCCATCCGCCAGCTCCGCAACATCGCGATCATCGCCCACGTCGACCACGGGAAGACCACGCTCGTCGACAAGCTGCTGGGGCAGGCGGGGACGTTCGCCGCGCATCAGCACATCGCCGAGCGGGTGATGGACAGCAACGATCTCGAGCGGGAGCGCGGCATCACGATCGTCGCCAAGAACTGCGCCATCGAGTACGGCAACACCCATATCAACATCGTCGATACGCCCGGACACGCCGATTTTGGTGGCGAGGTCGAGCGCGTCCTGTCGATGGTCGACGGAGTCCTGTTGCTGGTCGACGCCGTTGAAGGGCCGATGCCCCAGACCCGCTTTGTCACCCGCAAGGCGCTGGCGCTGGGACTTAAACCGATAGTAGTCGTCAACAAGGTCGACCGCCCCGGCGCGCGTTCGCAATGGGTCGTCAACCAGACCTTCGAGCTGTTCGACAAGCTCGGGGCGAGCGAGGATCAGCTCGACTTCCCCGTCGTCTACGCCTCGGCGTTGCACGGCTATGCATCGCTCGATCCGATGACCCAGGGCACCGATATGCGGCCCCTCTTCGAGACGATATTGGCGCGGATCCCGGCGCCGGGCGGCGATCCTGAGGGACCGCTACAGCTGCAGATCAGCGCGCTCGATTATTCCAGCTACATCGGCCGGCTCGGTATCGGCCGCATCCGCCGCGGCAGACTGGCGCCGGGACAGGAAGTAATGGTCCTTCACAGCAATGAGGCCGGGACTCGGTCCAAAATCGGACAGCTGCTTGGTTTTTCCGGACTGGAGCGCGTGCCTGTCGAGTCGGCCTCGGCGGGCGACATCGTGCTCGTCACCGGCGTCGATGACTTGAGCATCGGCACCACGATCACCGCGGTCGACGTGCCCGAGGCGCTGCCTATGATCTCCGTCGACGAGCCGACGCTGTCGATGCAATTCCAGGTCAACACATCGCCCTTGGCAGGCAGGGAAGGCAAATATGTCACCAGCCGGAACCTCCGCGAACGGCTGGCCAAGGAGCTGTTGACGAATGTAGCGCTGCGGGTCGAGGACACCGCCGACACCGACGTGTTCGTGGTGTTCGGACGCGGCGAGCTTCATCTCACGATCCTGCTTGAAAACATGCGGCGCGAAGGCTACGAAATGGCGGTGTCGCGTCCTCGCGTTGTCCTCCGCCAGATCGACGGCGTGCAGTGCGAGCCTTTCGAGCAACTCTCGGTCGATGTCGAAGACGCGCATCAAGGCGCTGTGATGGAGTCTCTCGGCGTGCGCCGTGGCGACCTCGTGCACATGGAATCCGATAGCCGGGGGCGCACGCGGCTCGAATATCGAATCCCCGCCCGAGGCCTCATCGGTTTTCAGGGCGAGTTCATGAATCTTACCCGCGGCACCGGGCTCGCGAGCCACGTGTTCGACGGCTTTTCACCGCTGTCGGGCGACATTCCCGAGCGGCGCAACGGTGTGCTGATCTCCGCCGAGGGCGGCGAGGCGGTGGCCTACGCGCTCTGGAAGCTGCAGGAGCGAGGACGCATGTTCGTATCGCCCGGCGACAAGCTCTACGAGGGCATGGTCATCGGGATTCATAGTCGCGATAACGATCTGGTCGTCAATCCGATCAAGGGCAAGCAGCTTACCAACGTGCGTGCGTCGGGCAAGGACGAAGCCATCGCGCTTACGCCACCGATCCAGCTCACCCTCGAATACGCGGTGGAATTCATTGCCGACGACGAGCTGGTGGAGATCACGCCTAAATGCATCCGTATTCGGAAGCGTCATCTTATCGCCCATGAGCGAAAGCGGGCGAGCCGCGAGGCTGCCTGATAATCTGCTGCGACGGCGCCGCGAATGGCGTCAGCGGGGCTGCCAGTCCGGCCCCAGCCACGCGAGATTGCCGTTCACGTAGAAGGCGAGAAGACCGATAATCATCGACATCAGTCCGCAGAAGATCTGCAGCGCGAACACCGTCAGCTCGCGCTGACGATCGACGACGATTGCGTTGGCGGGAACGGCGGGATCGTACCGGATGCTCACCGTCTGCCCGGTGTCATAGGGCAGCGGATCGACCCGGATCTGTGTCGTTGCAGTGTCTCCGACGGAAGTGATCTGCGTTGTCGAGGACCGCATCGAATAGGGTCCCTGCACCTGATACGGATGTCCCTCGACGGTATACGCGACCACGGGACGGTAATAGCCGCTTGCCGCGGGATTTGTCTCCGCGGCATCCGCCGACGCGCTGACCGTGCCTTGACCTTCGGTGGCGGAGAGCCTCTCGATCGAGACGATGGTGCCTATCGCCCGCCCGCGCCAGCGCGTTCGCTGGACGAGATACTGGAGCAGGCTCAGGATCAGCAGCGCACCGACGCCGAAGAAAATGCAACCTGCAACGAAGGGAAATGTGGCGCCGTCCATCAGTCTTCAGTGTCTATCGTTGGGCTGTTTGCCGTCGTTACAATACTCGTGCCGTCAGCGACCGTAAACGCGGTCCGGAACCGTCGCACGAAACTCGCCTCTCGGAAGCCCTCCGCAAATCATGTCAAGTTCGCTATCACTCGCTGACGCGAGCCGCTACGCGCGGATTGCGCTGGCGAACATCGAGCGCGAGTTTCCGGCCAAGCTCGATCACGTGATCGGCAACGCCGCGGACCTTGCTTCGCCGCATGCTCTGCACCCCGCGTTCTTCGGCTGTTTCGATTGGCATTCGTGCGTACATGCGCACTGGCTGCTGGCGCGCGCGGTGAAGCTCCATCCGCAGCTGCCTGAGGCCGCGGCCATTCGCAGCTTGTTCGATGTACGTCTCGCTTCCGCGAACATCGATGCCGAGCGTGACTACCTCGATCGGCCCGAAAGCCGTTCGTTCGAGCGAACTTACGGTTGGGCATGGCTATTGAAGCTCGCCGAGGAGCTCGCCTGCTGGAGCGACCCCGATGCGCATCGATGGTCGCGCGACCTGGTGCCACTGGCATCGGCATTCGTGCAGCGCTACCTCGCGTATCTTCCGGATGCAAGCTACCCGATCCGCCATGGTGTGCATTCGAACAGCGCATTCGGACTCGCGTTCGCGCTTGACTTTGCGCGTTCCTGCGACGTTCGTTCACTGACCGATTTGTGCCTGGCCAAGGCACGTCAATGGTATCTGCCCGATCGCGACGCGGCGGCGCGGTGGGAACCCTCCGGCGCGGATTTCCTGTCTCCAAGCCTGATCGAGGCCGATCTGATGCGCCGGGTGCTCGACACGGATGCCTTTGCGTTGTGGCTTGACGGCTTTCTGCCGGATATCGAACGGCATCGGCCGGCGACCTTGTTCACGCCGGCAATCGTCAGCGATCGCACCGATCCGTATATCGTGCATCTCGATGGTCTCAATCTGTCGCGCGCGTGGTGTTGGCGCGCGATCGAATCGGCGCTTCCGGCGGCCGACCCGCGTGCCTGTGTCGCCGCCGCGGCGGCAAGCGAGCATTTGAGCGCCGGCCTTGAAGGTTGCCACTTTTGCAGTCCTTGCACTGACAACGTAAACTTCCCGCGTGGATTCCTCCTGGTTTTTGGCGGTGCTCGCCGTCGGCATCGCGATGCTCGCGGTTCTTCTCGCGATTGTCTTGCTACGCCTTGCGACGCTCGCGCGGAACGCGGGCGACGGCGCTGAAACCAGGACGCGGCTGGAGACGATCCGGCTTCAGAACGAGCGCCTGGAGCGCGAGCTTCGAACCGAGCTTGCCAACGCCCGCGCGGAAACGACGCAAAACGCAAAGAGCGCGCGCAACGAGCTCGCGAGCAATCTGGCGCAGTTCACGCAGACGCTCCAGAACCAGCTCGCGAGCATCGCGGGCCTGCAGAACGAGAGGCTTGCCACGCTCACGCAAAGCAACGAGCAGCGCCTCGAGGCGGTGCGCACCACGGTTGAGAACAGGCTGGAGCTGTTGCGAACCGACAACGCGCAGAAGCTGGAGCAGATGCGCAGCACCGTCGACGAAAAACTGCAGACAACGCTCGATTTGCGCCTCGGCGAATCGTTCAAGATGGTTTCCGAACGCCTCGAGCAGGTGCACAAGGGCCTGGGCGAGATGCAGTCGCTCGCGACCGGCGTGGGCGATCTGAAAAAGGTGCTGACCAACGTCAAATCGCGCGGAGGCTGGGGCGAGGTGCAGCTCGGCGCGCTGCTCGATGAAATGCTTCCGCCGGGCCAGTACGCGAAGAACGTGGCGGTTCGGCCAGGAACGAGAGAAAGCGTCGAATACGCGGTCAAGCTTCCCGGACGCAGCGAGGACGGCGCACCGTGCTGGCTGCCGATCGACTGCAAGTTTCCGCTGGAAGACTATCGTCGCCTTCAAGATGCGATCGATCGCGCCGATGTTGGGATGGTCGAGCAAAGCCGCAAGGCACTCGAGGATTTCTTCAAAGTCGAGGCCCGAAAGATCCGCGACAAATATATCGTACCGCCGCATACGACGGATTTCGCGATCCTGTTCATCCCCACCGAGAGCTTGTACGCGGAGGCCGTCTCCCGGCCCGGCCTGGCGGAAACCCTGCAGAGGGATTACCGGGTGATGATGGCGGGACCGATGAATCTTGCCGCATTGCTGAACAGCCTCCAGCTCGGATTTCGTACGCTGGCGATCCAGAACAGCTCGGCCGAGGTCTGGCGCGTGCTCGGCGCGGTGAAGACCGAATTCAGTAAGTTCGGAGAGCTGCTGGCGAAGACCAAGGAAAGACTGGACGCGGTCGGAAAGACGCTCGACGATGCAAGCAGAAAGAGCACGACCATCGCGCGCAAGCTGCGCGATGTCGAGACGCTTCCCCAGCCTGACGCAGACAGGATCCTGATCGGCGTGGAAGACGACATTTTCGACACCGAACCCGAGCTTGATCGCGAAGCAACGTCTCCGGCCCCGTCTGACTGATCGCGTCAGAGGTCCACGCCCATGAGCGTGCTCGATAGCATTCGCAAATGGAAACGCAAGCGCGTGCTCGAGTCGTCGGCGATACCCGAGCCCCTGTGGCGCGAGGCGCTGGAAACGCTTTCATTCGTCGCGATCTACAACCATGCCGAGCTTGCGCGGTTGCGCGAGCTCGCGGTGATATTTCTGTCCGAAAAAAGCATCGTCGGCGGTGGCGGCTTCGAGGTTACGCCTGTGATGCGGGTTGCCATCGCGATTCAGGCTTGCGTGCTGATCCTCAATCTGGACCCGGGCTATTTCGATGGATGGGAAAACGTCATCGTCTATCCCGACCAATTCGTCACCGACCTGGAGTTCGAGGACGACGCCGGCGTGGTGCATCAGCGAAGAGAATCGCTGGCCGGCGAGGCGGTTCTCGGCGGGCCGGTCGTCCTCTCCTGGCCTGATGTTGAAGCCGGCGCCGATTGGGACGACGCCGGCATGAATCTGGTCATCCACGAGTTCGCGCACAAGCTCGACATGAGAAGCGGCGACGCCAACGGCTGCCCTCCGCTTCCCGCCGAGATGCCGCCGCGTTCGTGGCAGAACGCGATGACTGCCGCGTTCGAGCACTTCAGGGCAAGGGTCGATAAGGACGAGGAGACGGCGATCGATCCCTACGCGGCGGATAGTCCTGCCGAGTTCTTCGCCGTTCTGTCCGAAGTTTTCTTTGCCGATCCGACGCTGCTGCTACACGAGTACCCGAAAATCTACGAGCTCTTTTCGTGGTTCTACAAGCAGGATCCCGCGAGCCGGACCGAGTTGCTGCTCGAGGAGTAAGCGAGCCGGCGCAACTGGGTGAGCGTTCACGTCGATGCTTGGGCGATGATTTCCGCGCATCCGGCGCCCGGTGGCAGGGTGCCTAGCGCGCCACCGCCGAAGCGATCCAGCCTCGATGCGCAATAGGCGTCGGCAACTGCCGGCGCAGCATGCTGCACCATGAGCGCGCCGGCCAGCGCCACCGCGATGCCCCCGGCGAGACGGCGCGCGCCGCTTTCGTCGCTGCCTGTATCGGCGAGCGCCGCCGTCAATGCCGCAACGTGGCTATCCAGCCGCGCATTGCCGCCGCGGGCGAGCGCCAGCTCGGCGAGCAGCGCCTCGACCGCCGCGGGCTCGCGCCGTGTCGCACGCAATACGTCGAGGCACATCACGTTGCCCGCGCCCTCCCAGATCGAATTGAGGGGAGCCTCGCGATAAAGCCGTGGCAGTGCGCTCTCCTCGACATAGCCGTTGCCGCCCAGCACTTCCATCGCCTCGGCCACCACCGAAGGTGCGCGTTTGCACAACCAATACTTCAATGCCGGCGTCGCCACGCGCGCAAACGCCCGCTCGGCCTCGCTCGCATCGGCTTCGAAAGTCCGAGCGAGCCTCAGCGTCAATGCAATCGCGGCTTCGGTTTCGACGGTGAGATCGGCGAGCACGTTCTGCATCAACGGCGCTTCGACGAGCCGTTTGCCGAATGCAGAACGGTGCGCGGCATGGTGAATGGCCTGCGCCGCAGCGCCGCGCATCAGCCCGCTGCTGCCGATGATGCAGTCGAGGCGAGTGTGCTGCACCATCTCGATGATCACCGGTACGCCGCGTCCCTCGTCGCCTAGCAACCAGGCGGACGCGGCATCGAATTCGACCTCGGAGGAGGCATTCGATCGGTTGCCGAGCTTGTCTTTCAAGCGGTTGATTCGCACTGCGTTGCGGGTGCCGTCGGGCAGAATGCGGGGAAGCAAAAAACACGAAAGCCCGCCCGGCGCTTGTGCGAGCACCAGGTGCGCATCGCACATCGGCGCCGAGAAAAACCATTTGTGGCCGGTGAGGCGATACTCGCCGTCGCTCGACCGGATTGCGCGCGTCGTATTGGCGCGCACGTCCGACCCTCCCTGACGCTCGGTCATACCCATGCCGATCAGCGCAGACGTCTTGTCCGCCAGTGGCAGCGCGCGCGGATCGTAGTCGCGGGCGAGCATGCGCGGAACCCACAATTGCGCGAGCCACGGCAATGCCTGCTGATGACGGCGAAGAACGGGAAGCGCCGCATAAGTCATCGTCAATGGGCACTGCGTGCCGTTCTCCACCTCGGCGTGCATCAGGTACGCCACTGCGCGCGCAACCTGCGCGCCGGCACGGGGCTCGGCCCATGGCGAGCAGTGTTCCCCCTCACGCATTGCCGAAGCCATCAGCAGATGCCAGGCCGGGTCGAAGACGACCTCGTCGATTAGGTTGCCAAACCGATCGTGCGTTTTGAGCTCCGGACTGAATCGGTTGGCGCGCGCGGCGAGGGAGTAGGTTTCGGCGCTGCCCGTCACCGCGCCCCACGCTTCCAGCCGCTGTCGTGCCCATGCCGCACCTTCGCGCTCGGCGGCGCTTCTCAGCGCGCGATCGGTCAGGTACAGATTGCGACCTTCAAACGGCGGGGGTTGATTGGCGCCTGCGCCTTTCGATTCCGGAGCACTTGCGCCAGGCAGCGTGGCGCTGCCCACAGCTTCCTCGATCTTGAACTCTTTCATCTTCCGCTGGGTGTCAGCTTCATGGTCGCGATGCGGCTGGTCGCATTCGTTTTTAGGCGCGACCCGCGCTTCCCCGTGAAGGAGCCGACTTCGGCCGAAAGACCTTACACACGCTGTCGTGCGTTTCGATGTATGGGCCACCGATGAGATCGATGCAATACGGCACCGCCGGGAAGATTCCGTCGAGCGTTTCCTTGATGGCCTTGGGTTGTCCGGGCAGATTCAATATCAGCGCGCGGCCGCGAATCGCGCCCACCTGACGCGAAAGTATCGCCGTCGGCACATATTGCAGACTGAGTTGGCGCATCTGCTCGCCGAAGCCGGGAAGCACCTTGTGCGCCACCGCAACGGTCGCCTCGGGAGTGACATCGCGGCGCGCGGGTCCCGTTCCTCCGGTGGTCAACACGAGCTCGCAGCCCACCGTGTCGATCAACTCGATCAAAGTGCGCTCGATCACCGGTTGCTCGTCCGGGATCAGGCGAGTCTCCATTCGCCACGGCGACTTCAGTGCAGTGGTAAACCAGTCGACGAGGCCGGGAATGCCTTTGTCCTCATAAACACCTGCCGACGCGCGGTCGCTGATCGAGATCAGGCCGATCGTGAGGGAGTCCGATGGTCCTTCCGAAGCGCCCTTCGGTGGCGATAATGGAGAACCGGAGGACACTCACGTCCCGGCAAACAATGCGTTGAGTGTTCGAAACAGTTCCCTGTACGCGTGGGGCGGCTCTCCATGCGCGCGCTCATCGCTAATCCGCGCCACCAGCGCCGCCAGACGTGGTCGGTCCGCCCGGGCGTTTTCGGCGCAAAGGTGGTCAAGCGCATCTGCCTCACTCAACAGGCGCGTGCGCCAGCGTTCGACATGGGCTAGCCGCGCTTTTTCGGCATTGCTTGCGCCGGCCCATTGCTCGAGTCTGGCCTGGATCGGCAGCGGATCGACATCGCGCATCAGCCGCCCGATGAATTGCATCTGACGGCGGCGAGCTTCCCATCGGGTGATGTGACGAGCTTGGAGAATCGCGTCGGCCAGTCTTTCCGGCAGCGCGAGCGCGGCGAGCCTTTCCGGCGTGAGAAGCACCATCGCTTCACCAAGATCTTGCAGCGCATGCATCGCCGCCTTGCGACGGGTCTTGGATGGAAGCTCGCTCTGCGACTGCTCAGGCGCGGCATCCTGCGGATTCGCCTGATGCGTTTGATCCGTTTGTTTGGCGGGCTTGCCCACGGGCTTGCGCTCCTCCTGTCCCGCTTGCCGGGGTGTTTCGTCAGTTCGTCGCATGGGGCCCGCATGTCTGGCGCGGGGGGTTTGTTATGATAACCGATTCGAGTAGTCCGCTCTTTCCCTAGAGTCCGTCGATGACCGTCCCCGCAACCCGCTTTCCGCTCGCCAGCGACACGCTTGCCGCCGTCGCGGGCGGCGTGCTGCGCGAAGCCAAGGCGGCTGGCGCGACGGCAGCCGAAACGGAGGTATCGCAGGGCTTCGGTCAAAGCGTCACCGTGCGCAAGGGAGACGTCGAAACCATCGCCTACAACCGCGACAAGGGAATCGGAGTCACGGTCTACGTCGGCGCACGAAGGGGACACGCAAGCACGGCGGATTTCGCCCCCGATGCGATCAAGGATACGGTGACCAAGGCGCTCACCATCGCGCGCTACACCGCCGACGACCCCTGCGCGGGACTGGCCGACCCCGAGCGTCTCGCGCGCGCCTGGGGCGACCTCGACTTGTATCACCCGTGGGACTTAGGCGTCGACGAGGCGATCGCGTTGGGACGCGAATGCGAGTCGGCGGCGCTTGCTGTCGATCGACGCCTGGTCAACTCCGAAGGCGCCACCGTGTCGCTGCACGAAGCGCAGTTTGTCTACGCCAACAGCAATGGCTTCAGCGGCGGATACGCGAGCTCCCGTCACGGCATCTACTGTGCGGTGATTGGCGAAGAGGACGGTGCGATGCAACGCGACGACTGGTACGCGACCGCCCGCTCGTCTGAAGACCTCGAGATCGTGAGCGAAGTCGGCCGGCAAGCGGGCTTGCGCACCGTGCGCCGACTCGGCGCGCGCCAACTGGCGACGATGGACTGCCCGGTCCTGTACGAGGCGCCCATTGCCACCGGATTGATCGGTCATTTTGTCAGCGCCATCAGCGGAGGAAGCCTCTATCGCAAATCGTCTTTTCTGGTCGACAGTCTCGGCACCCAGGTTTTTACGCCGGCGATCACGATTCGGGAGGAGCCGCACTTGAAGCGGGGGCAGGCGTCGGCGCCGTTCGATGATGAAGGAGTCGCGACGCAGCCCCGCGACGTCGTGCGCGATGGGGTCGTGCAAGGTTATTTCCTTGGCAGCTACTCGGCGCGCAAGCTTGGTCTTGCGTCGACGGCCAACGCCGGCGGCAATCACAATCTGGTCGTCAGTCACGGCGAAGACGACCTGCCCGCGATGCTCAAACGCATGGGCAGAGGTCTGATGGTGACTGAATTGCTCGGACAGGGAGTCAATCCGGTCAGCGGGGATTATTCTCGCGGCGCGGCGGGGTACTGGATCGAAGATGGCGAGATCGCCTATCCAGTCGAGGAAATTACGATCGCTGGAAATCTTTCGCACATGTTTCGCGACATCGTCGCCATCGGCAACGACGTTGACCGACGTGGATCGCGCCATTGTGGATCGATTCTGATCGGTGCGATGACGGTAGCCGGCAACTAGGCCCTAGGGGCGCAAGGTGGCCGAGCGCAAATTGCGGGAGCGGCTTTCATCGTGGCGGCGGTCGCTCGCCGATCCTTTAAGGAACGCCAAGGCCGCCAACCGGTGGATCGCGGGCCTGCCGGTGGTAGAGGCGTTGCAGCTGCAGCGCGAGGCGCTCGATCTCGTTTCGTCGTTTCCCGGCGGACACCGGACGATCGCACCCACGCAGGCCGAGGCGTTGATGCGCATCGACGCGCGATTCGAACCGATCATCAGTCAGCTCACCGCGCAATACTCCGCCAACTATCAGCGTTCCAGTGGCGTCGAAACACGCCTCTGGCATGGCGTGTTCGATCTGGTCAAGGCGTTTACCGCCGCGTATAACGCGGCGCTGAAGACCGGCTATGCCGGCGAGCAGCGGCGGTGGAGAGCGGTACTCCCAAAAATCCTGGTCCGGCTCGCGCACTACAAGGGCCTCGACGGCAAGTTCCGCCTGTTCCGGTATGGGCACTGGATACCCGCGCAGTGGCGCGAATTGCACGAGCTCTACGAATTCGCGCGGATGCGCGGTTGGCAGCTCGAGACGCTGACGCTCGACGCCGATGGTTTCAGCCGCTCGGCGACTTCGGTTGAGCAGGAGTACATTCGGTCGTTGTTGCTGATGCGCCTCGACAGCGGAAACTTCACGCCCGACCAGGTCGACTGGGTGGCGCGCTCGCTCGACAAGTGGGTGGCGCCGCTGTCCTTGACCCCGCCGCCTGGCACTGCCGCGAATTTCTACGTCGACCTGTCGGGAACCCAAGGTCTGAAGCGGCAGGATAAGCCGCGCGCAGGCGGCCGACTGATGTTCCTCGATGCGACAATTGTCTACGCGCGTGTCGTCGAGCGCATGCGCTTGCTGCCGGATCGCGACGAGGACTCTACGGCGGAGGGAGATCTGCCGCCTCGCGAGGAAAAGCTGCTGCTGATGCGGCTGGCCGCGTTATACGGCCCCGATGCGCTCGCTTTCTCGCCACGCGCACCGCGCAAGACCGCTGACATGGAGATTCGCGTCGTTGTCGGCCTGCAGTCGCTCACGCGCGCGGTCGCCGAGGTCGAGCGACTGTCATCGGAGGCGAAATTGGCCGGCGCGCGGCATAGCTACGACGAAATCACGCAAATGGTGAACCCGACGGCGAATCCCGACTCGGTCGCGCGGCGCGTCAAAGGCTCGCAATGGCGCATGATCGAGCGCAGTGAGACGGGCTGCCGGCTGGTTGCGCCGGCCAGGGATGCGCCGGCCCGTTTGGGCGAGATGATCGCGTTTCGGGAAGGTGAAAACTGGGTGCTCGCGATCGTTCGCCGCATGCAGAGACAGCAGGTGGACGAGGTGACCTGCGGCGTTGAGGTCATCGCCAAACGCATCGTTCGCGTGTTGCTGCGCAGTTGGACCGCGCCGCTGGATACGGCGGCACGCGCCGCGGTCGAGCGACCTTTTTTCGGCATCTACCTGCCGGCGCATCCGGAAAACCGCCAGGCGTCGCAGCGTAGCCTCATCGGTCCCGACGAACGC
>VBDA01000584.1:0-491 GCA_005883655.1 Betaproteobacteria bacterium
GAAGTTCACCGAGGGACGGCGCGCCACACTGGCGGTCGCCATGGCCGCGGTTCTGGCGGTGGTGGGCTTTGCTGTCAGCACTCAGCTGAAGATCGGCGACCTCGACCCGGGCGCCCCGGAACTGCGGGCCGACTCGCGCTACAACCGCGATGTCGCCTTCCTCACCAGCCACTACGGTGCTAGCAGCGACGTCTTTGCCGTCATGGTCAAGACACCCGAGGGCAGCTGCAGCCAGTACGAGGTGCTGCGCCGGGTAGACCAGCTCGAATGGGAGCTGATGGACTTGCCCGGCGTGGAGTCCACCCAATCGATGGCGCGGCTGCAGCGGCGCGTGCTGGTGGGCATGAACGAGGGCAGTCCGCTGTGGTACGAGCTGCTGCCCAACCAAGACATGCTCAACACCATCACGGCCCGGGCGCCGCGTGAGCTGTACAACGACGAATGCAATCTGCTGACGATGTACGCCTACCTGCGCGACCACCGCGCCGAGA
>VBDA01000584.1:538-2902 GCA_005883655.1 Betaproteobacteria bacterium
CCGGGATCGACGCCACCACCAACATCGTGGTGCGCAAGGCCTGGTACCAGATGCTGTTCATGGTCTACGCGGCGGTGGCGCTACTGTGCTTCATCACGTTCCGCTCCTGGCGGGCGGTACTGGTGGCCATGCTGCCGCTGATGCTCACTTCCATCCTGGCCGAGGCGCTGATGGTGGGACTGGGCATGGGCGTGAAGGTCGCGACCCTGCCGGTGATTGCGCTGGGCGTGGGCATCGGGGTGGATTACGCGCTGTACGTGCTAAGCGTGACCCTGGCGCGCATGCGCGAAGGCGCCACCCTGACGCAGGCCTATGCCATCGCCATGCAGTTCACCGGCCGGGTGGTGCTGCTGACCGGCGTCACCCTGGCGGCGGCGGTGGCGACCTGGCATTTCTCCAGCATCAAGTTCCAGGCCGACATGGGCCTGCTGCTGGCGTTCATGTTCTTGTTGAACATGCTCGGGGCGCTGGTGTTGGTGCCGGCCCTGGCGCGTTTTCTGTTGCCCGGCGCTCGTCACGGCTCGGTTGCCGCGCCGAAAGTCAATGACCGCCGATGAAGCCCGTTCAGAAGAGATGAATATGGAGAGAACTTTAGGAGACGCGTCAAGATCCGGCTTACGTCAAGTGGACGTAACAAAATTGATTGACAACAGCACGCGCAAATCGCTCCCCATAACCGTGGCGGTGATCTGTTTTCTTGCGATTGTATTTGACGGTCTCGACAGCGCGCTATTCGGTACGGTTCTTCCAGTGCTCATGAAGGACATGAAAATGGGCCCAGCCGAGGCGGGGATCCTGGCGAGCATTGGGCATATCGGGGCCGTGGGCGGCGCCGTCCTCTTTGGCGTGGCGGCGGATTCAATTGGCCGAAAGCGGATGTTGCTCATCGGCATCACCGTCTTCACCGTGTTCACTGCGGCTTGCGGCCTGTCTCAGGGATTCATTGATTTTGCAATATACAGGTTCATCGCAGGTATCGGTCTTGCTGGAATCGTTCCGATTGCCGTGGCGCTTGTCTTCGAATATACGCCGGGCAAGCGGAAAGCCGTCGTTTCCAGCGCGTCCTATATGGGTATCGGGGTTGGTGTTCTACTGTCTGCGCTGCTATCCATTGCTTTTCTCTCCACCGCTGGGTGGCGAGCGATATTGATCGGGACCTTTTTTTGCATCGTCCTGGTCCCTGTCGCGTTCCTGTGGCTGCCCGAATCGATGTCCATCTTGGTGAAAAAGCGCAAAAAAGACCGCATCCGTAAGATATTGATGCGGGTCGATCCAAGGTTTATCTCCGATGTGAACGACGAGTACGTTTTGAACGAGCCACCTGCGTCGAAGGTGCCTCTTAAACGCCTGTTTCAAGGCGGGTACGCGCGAAACACGTTTTTTTTGGGTACAGCGCTACATTGCCTCATGATGATCGCGGTCACCCTGACGACTTGGGTTGCGCACTTGATGGTTCAGCGAGGGTTTACGTTAGCCACAGGCATCACTTTTATCCTCGTGTTCTCGGTCAGCAATTTCATCTCCACGCCACTTGCTGGATGGATGGCCGACAGAGTGGGCTACAAGAAGGTGTTCGCGATCTACATGCCCATTCTGTTTGTCTCAATATCACTCATAGGCATCGTGCAGGACCCGTTTGCCGCGTTGATCTGCATGTTCTTTGCTGGATTCGCGGTGCTGGGTGCCACATGCCTGTTGCTGCCTTACGCAGGGTCGCTGTATCCGATGAGTTTCCGTTCGAGCGCGATGGGAGTTATCTACGCCATCGGCCGAATTGGACCGATCATCGGCCCTGCAATAGCCGGTGTCATGCTCGCCGCTGAAATGAGAGTGCCGCTTATTTTGATTTTCATGGCGGCTCCAAGCATTGTGGCCCTCGTCGCTTTTCTGCTGGTCAAAGATGGCCCGTCACAGGTTGTCGAGCAGGAGACTTCTTTGGTCACTGACCCGTTGCACGTGTAGCACAGGAGACAAAGACTTCACCATGAGCGATAACCCTCAAATTTTCATTCCGTCCCACCCACTGCCGGCAGACAGAACCGGCCTGCTGACCGCCTTCAATCCAGGGGGCCGAACACTGGTGGCAGGGTCCCGGATAGCACCGCCATTCAAGCCGTTGCCGATCGACATCGTTCTTGAGAAGGACGTGGCCGTGCCCTTGCGCGACGGCGTCACGATCTACGTTGATGTGTTTCGCCCCGTTGGCGTCGAGAAAGTGCCGGTGATTCTGGCGTGGAGCCCGTATGGCAAGGGGCAGGGAACATCCGTCAGCGTGATGGGTATTTTTGGTTTGGTCGGCCTAGACAATGGCATCGTCTCGGGCCTGGCAAGGTTCGAGGGCCCGGATCCGGCCTATTGGTGCGC
>VBDA01000063.1 GCA_005883655.1 Betaproteobacteria bacterium
GACGCGCTCGTCCATCTGTCGCTGGCTCAGGGTTTCGTAGAGCCTCACGCCAAACGCGATGTTGTCATAGATCGACATCGGAAACGGCGTCGGCTTCTGAAATACCATGCCCACCCGCGCCCGCAACATGTTGAGGTCGGTTCCCGGGTCGAGGATGTTAGCGCCGTTGAACATGATCTCGCCGATCGCGCGCTGCCCGGGGTAGAGCGAGTACATCCGGTTCAGCGTCCGCAGCAGCGTCGACTTGCCGCATCCCGACGGACCGATGAACGCGGTCACCCGCCGCTCCACGATATCGAGGTTGATGTCCTTCAGGCCCTGAAACTTGCCATAGAAGAAATCGAGTCCCTTGATGGACATCTTGGGCGACGCCGGCGGCAGGAATGCGTCATGCTTTTCCGGACGTGTCGCAACCGCTTCGAAATTCATTGCGCGCTCCAACGGAAATCCACGGCTATCGGGTGACCCTATCTGGCCGCGGACTGGCGGAAGAAGGTGCGCGCCAGAATGTTGATCACCAGCACCGCGAGCGTGATCACCAGCGCGCCGGCCCAGGCCAGCGTCTTCCAATCTTCGAACGGACTCATCGCGAACTGGAAGATCACCACCGGCAGGTTGGCCATCGGCTGATCCATGTTCACGCTCCAGAACTGGTTATTGAGCGCGGTGAACAACAACGGCGCGGTCTCGCCCGACATCCGGGCGACCGCCAGCAACACGCCGGTGATCACGCCGCCGCGTACTGCTTTGAGCGTGACCATCAGGATCACCTTCCACATCGGCGCTCCGAGCGCGATCGCCGCCTCGCGCAGGCTGCTTGGCACCAGATGCAGCATGTTCTCGGTGGTCCGCACCACGACCGGAATGGCAATCAGCGCCAGCGCCGCCGAGCCGGCCCAACCGGAAAAATGCCCCACCTGCGCGACATAAACCGTGTAGACGAACAGTCCTATCACGATCGAAGGCGCCGAGAGCAGGATATCGTTGATGAATCGCGTGGCGCTGGCGAGCCAACCGTCCTTGCCGAATTCAGCCAGATAAATACCGGCCAGGATTCCGATCGGCGTACTGACAAATGTTGCGACGCCGACGATGACGACGCTCCCGAAGATGGCGTTGAGCAAGCCTCCTGCGGAGCCTGGCGGCGGGGTCATCTGGGTAAAAAGCGTCGGCGCAAGCGCCGCGAAGCCGTTGACAAAGAGCACCGTCAATATCCAGAGCAGGAACGCCATGCCGAAGGCCATGGTGGCAAGCGACATGGCGAGATTGAAGCGGTTGAGGAATAAGCGCTTGCGGTAACGCCCTGAGCTTGCCCGGTCAAAGCTCGCCGTCGTCATGTTCGCCGACCCTCACCCTTGGCCAGCTGGGAGATGAGCAGGCGCGACAATCCAAGCACGATCAAGGTCAGCACGAACAGGACCAGCCCGAGCGTGATCAGCGACGCGCGATGGACCGGATCCGCCGCCTCGTTGAATTCGTTGGCGAGCGCCGACGCAATGGAATTACCGGGCTCGTAGAGCGAGCTGCTGATGCGGTAGGCATTGCCAATGATGAAGGTGACCGCCATGGTTTCTCCGAGCGCGCGCCCCAAGCCCAGCATGATGCCGCCGATGACGCCGACCTTGGTATAGGGGAGCACGACGTTGTGCACCACTTCCCAGGTTGTGCAGCCGATGGCGTACGCGGACTCCTTCAATACCGGCGGGACGATCTCGAACACGTCGCGCATCACCGACGAAATAAAGGGAATCACCATCACCGAGAGAATGATGCCCGCGGAGAGCATACCGATGCCGTTGGGGGCGCCTTTGAACAACGGACCCACTATCCAGATGTTGCCGAAGATTTTTTGCAGCAGCGGCTGCACGTAGTCCCCGAACAGTGGCGCGAACACGAACAGACCCCACATGCCATAAATGATCGAGGGGATCGCGGCCAGAAGCTCGACTGCCGTGCCCAGCGGCCGCTTGAGAATGGGAGGACACATTTCGGTGAGGAAAAGGGCGATGCCGAAGCTCACGGGGACGCCGATCAGCAAGGCGATGGCCGATGTCACCAGCGTTCCGTAAATCGGGGCGAGCGCTCCGAATTCGCTTTTGACCGGATTCCAGACATTGGTGAAAAGGAACCCCAGCCCGAACTTTTCCAGCGCCGGCAGCGCCGCGTACGATAGCGCGCCGATGATGGCGAGCAACATCGCCAGCACCAGCACCGCGAATGACATGGTCGTGTGCTCGAACGCCCAATCCTGCCAAGGCGCCGCGGCTTGTCGCCGGGCGGGCGGTTTCGGCTCGCGCTGTCCGCGCGATTCGACGCGTAGATCCATCGTGCCAGGCAGTGTCATCGAAGCGGAAGTGTCCATCATGATACTTCCCTTGCCTGGAAATGCGCCGGCCGCGGAGCCGCGGCGGGGATGCTCCGAATTGCCTGCGGGACTTTATGCACCGTAAGGCCCGCTCTAAGGCCGCCAGCCTCTACTAGTTCCAGACCGGCTTGCCGGATCCGTCCTTGAGCTGGGCGCGCCATGCGTCGGCGATAACCTTGGTCACGCTGTCGGGCATCGGCACGTAATCGAGCTCGGTTGCCATCTTCTGACCGCTTTTGAGCGCCCAGTCGAAGAATTTCAGTACCTCGGTGGCATTCTGCGGCTTGTCCTGCTTCTGGTGCATCAGGATGAAGCTCGCACCGGTGATCGGCCAACTCGTCTTCCCAGGCTGGTCGGTAAGAATCTGATAAAAACCCGGCGCGTTCTTCCAGTCGGCGTACGCGGCCGCGGCCTGGAAGGTGTCGTCGTCCGGCTGCACGAATTGGCCCTCCTTGTTTTTCACCGAGGCGTAGCTCATCTTGTTTTTCTTGGCGTACGCGTACTCGACGTAGCCGATCGAGCCCTTGATCCGCTGCACGTATGCAGCGACGCCCTCGTTGCCCTTGCCGCCCACGCCTTCCGGCCAGGCGACCGCGGTGCTGGCGCCAACCTTCTCTTTCCATTCGGGGCTGACCTTGGAAAGGTAATCGGTCCAGATGAAGGTCGTGCCCGAGCCGTCCGAGCGGCGCACCACGGTGATCGGATCGGCCGGCAGCTTGAGGCCAGGATTCAGGTCGGCAATTGCCTTGTCGTTCCAGTTCTTGATCTTGCCGAGGAAGATGTCGGCCAGAACCGGACCGGTGAATTTAAGCTGGCCGGGCGCGATTGCCTCGAGATTGACGACCGGGACCACGCCGCCGATGATCGCCGGAAACTGCATCAGGCCAGCCTGCTGCAAATCATCGGGCTTGAGCGGCATGTCGGAGGCGCCGAAGTCGACGGTCTTGGCCTTGATCTGGGCGATGCCGCCGCCCGAGCCGATCGATTGGTAATTGAGACCGACGCCGGTCTTCTGTTTGTAGGCGTCGGCCCACTTGGCGTAGATCGGATACGGAAAGGTCGCGCCGGCGCCGGTGATGTCGATGGCTTGCGCTTCGAGGCCGAAGCCAACGAACGTTACCCCCAGAAAGGTCGCCACATAGCGCCTGATATTCATTTGCCGGTCCCTCGCATTTGAGCAGCCGACATTGTCGCGGGCGACTGTGACAATGACATGACAGGCCGGCGCGATAAACCGACGCAGACCGGCGTCCGAATCGACCGCCGTCAGCTCGCGAGCAACGACGCTCCCGGCCGGACCCGGGTGAACCGCACCGGAACTGACTCGACACCGAGGGCGCCGCCGCGGTCGCGGACACGGATAAAGGCAGATGCCGAAAGCTCTCCGGGCTCCGGGAAATCCGCTCTGAAATGCGCTCCCCGCGAATTCTCACGCGCGACCGCGGCGCGTACGATCGCCCGGCTGACCGCGACCAGGTTGGTCAGGTTGAGCCAATCGTGCCAGGTCAGATTGAATGCGCGGGTCCGCGCCGCGGTCGGTAGCGCGTAGCCGTGAAGCTGCTGAGCAAGCGCATCGAGGAACCTCGCCGCGTGCGCGAGGCTTGCGGCGTCGCGCACGATGCCGGCGTCGTCCCACATGGTCGTGTGCAGCCGTTCCCGGATCGCCTCGAGATCGCTGGCTTCCCCCGAGTGAAACGGGCGGTCGGCGCGCGCGATCGCGGCCTCGACCGCGCGTGCGTCGGAAACGCGAAACGAACCTTCACGAGCGACCCACGCTGCCATCGCGTCGCCGGCAATGCCGCCGAAAACGGTGGAATTCGCCACTCCGTTGCCCCCTAGCCGGTTTGCGCCGTGCACCCCGCCGGAGTCCTCTCCGGCAACGAACAGTCCAGTCAGAGCCGTGGTGCAACCGGCTGCGAATTCGACGCCGCCCATCATGTAATGCGCGGTCGGAACGACTTCGACCCGTCCGCCGGCAAGATCGAAGCCGCAATCCGCGCAGCGTTCGACCATGCCCTTGAACTGACGTCGCACATTGTCTGCACCGAGATGCGCCATCGACAGCCAGACCCCGCCGTTAGGCGTGGTGCGGCCGGCGCGCATTTCGGCATAGATCGCGCGGGAGACGATGTCGCGCGTCGCACGCTCACCGCGCGGATCGTACTTCTGCATGAAGCGCTCGCCGTTGCCGTCCAGGAGATATCCTCCGGCGCCGCGCAACCCCTCTTCCAGCACCGTCCCGGTCATCCGCGTATGCGCACCCGCGAGCAGCCCCGTGGGATGAAACTGAACCATTTCCATGTCCCGCAGCGGGAGGCCGGCGGCCAAAGCCATCGCCATCCCATCGCAGCTCTTGTCTCCGGACGGCGTATGAAAGCGGTACATGGTCGGCCCGCCGCCGGTCGCGAGCAGAACGGCCTGCGCCTCGACCAGAACGTACTCGCCGTCGTGCATATCGACCAGCAGCACACCCGCGATGGCGCTACCGTCGGCGGTCAGAATGAACTCCAGCGCGCGATGTTCTTCCAGTCGCGCGATGCCGCGCGCCCACACCTGCTCCGCCAGGCGATTGATGATCTCGATGCCGGTCAGGTCACCCTTGTGCACCGTGCGATCGAAGGTCTGACCGGCGAACGCTTTTTGGTGGATCGTGCCGTCGGGATTGCGATCGAAAAAACAGCCGATCTCGTTTTCGAGCTCGTGAACGCGCTCGATCGCGCCGGTGACGAGTGTCCAGGCGAGGTCCTGATCCGGGAGCCATTTGCCGCCCTCGATCGTGTCCATGAAATGGCGCTCAACCGAGTCGCCGGCGGCGAGCGCGACGTTGTAGCCTCCCTGGACCATGCGTGTGCACCCGCACTTGCCAAGCAGACCCTTGACCGCGATGGTGATCGACAGCGATGGATTCGCCGCCTGTGCATGCAATGCAGCGAAGAGCCCCGCGCCGCCCGATCCCAGAATGAGTATGTCGGTGCGAAGGCGGCGCATGCGAGGGACCCAAGTCAGCGGGATTTCACACCCAGCGTCGCAAGCACGGCCGCGCGCTTGTCGCGCGCTTTGAGGTCGACCGCGTCGTACAAGCTCCCGCCATGGCTGTCCATGGCTACGCGCAGCGGACCAAAATCGCGGATGCGAAAGCGCCAGAGGCTCTCCGGATTCAGGTCGTCGAGATCGACGTCCTCGATTGCTTCGATCCATGTCGTCTCCAGCGCCGCGGTACCGCCGATGATGGCGAGATAAGCTCCCCCCAGCTCGCCGAATGCTGCGAGCGATGCGGCCCCCAGGCCGCCCTTGCCGATAACGAGGCGCACCCCGTAGTGCTGCATGAGCGGCCGCGTGAAACGCTCCATGCGCGCAGAGGTGGTGGTACCGATGCAAACCGGGGCGTAGCCAGTCGGATGCTGCGGCGATGGCGCGACCTTTTTCACGTTGGGCGCGGTGTGGATAACCGCGTGCCCGGCAAGATCGAATCGCGTGTTACGGCCGCGATCGAACATCGCAATCTGCGTCGCATCGCGAATGCCGTATAGCGTCCGCTGCAGCGTCACGGTGTCGTCGACGCGCAGCGCGCGCGCTTGCGCCTCGGTGATCGGCGTCGTCAAGTGGTGGTGCGTCATGGCTCTAGAACCCGTACGTCACACCCGCATCGGTGATGGTCGCGCTGGCCCGGCGCGCGGAGTGACACTGCATGTTGACTGCGACCGGATTCATGGTGATGTGAGTCGCAGCAAGCTCGACGTGCACCGCGAACGCGGTGGAGTCTCCGCCCAGGCCCTGCGGCCCGACACCGAGCATGTTGACCGCTTCGGAGAGCTCGGTCTCCAGCTTGGCGCCTTCGGGATCCGCGCATTGCGTTCCAAGCGCACGCGTCGCCGCAATCTTGGCAAGGTGAACGCACAAGTCCGCGGTGCCGCCGATACCGACGCCGATGATCGTCGGCGGGCAGGTCTTGCCACCGGCGTCGAGCACGCAATCTACGACGAAAGTCTTGATCGCATCGACGCCCTCGGCGGGGAGCGCCATCTTGAGCCAGGAGTTGTTCTCGGACCCGCTGCCCTTGGGGATCATCTCCACCGTGACGCCCTCGGCGGCGTCGGCGTGATCGATATAGATCACCGGAACGCCGATGCCGCACGAGGTATGCTCGTTCTTGCGCGTCAGTGGATGCACGATTGACGAGCGCAGCGGATGCTCGCGCGTCGCGCGCTCGCAGCCCTTGCGCAGCGCCGCCTTGAGCGCGGTGCCATCGCCCTCGCCGAATTGCACGCCGCGGCCGATGGTCACGTTGTAGATCGGGATCCCCGTGTCCTGGCAGAGCAGGTTTTCGGTCGCCTCCGCAATCGAGATGTTCTTGATCATCGTGCCGAGAACGTTCTGTGCCGTCGAAGACGTCTCCTTTGCCGCGAGCGTGTCGAAGCCGCGCTTGACGTCGGGCGGCAGGATCTTGAGCGCCCGGATGTAGAGCTCCTTGGAGACGTTCTCGATTGTTTTCGGGTCGATGCGCATGGCGTTCCAGTTTATGCCGATGGCCTTTAGAACAAGTTGAGCGCGAATGCCAGCGCACAGCACGCCGTCGCGCCGCCCGCGGCGGCGAGCAGCATGGCTTGCGATTCGCGCCGCCAGCCGACAAATTCGATGAGCAGTAACCTCAAGCCTCCTGTCAGATGGGCCGCAAGCAGCGCCACCAGCGCAACCTCGGACGCCTTGACCCACGGACGTTCGGTCCAGGCGAGGAATCCGTCCAGCGATGCAGCACCCGACAGCGCCGTTCCCAGCGCGAGGAAATGCAATGGCAGGAAGAGCGCCAGCAAAATACCGGTGACGCGATGCACGATCGACGCCCAGTACGCTGGATGATCGCGATTGCGCCAGGTGTGAAGGCTCATAGCGTCACCGCGGCGATGGCACGCCAGCCGAGCGCCAGAAGCAGCACGCCGATCGCAACGCAGCACGCGTCGGCGGCGCGTCCACGCCATTGCAGCCATTCCCCGGCCACGGTGCGCAATCCGATCGGAGCGTGAATCGCCCCCGCAAGCACGAACAAGCCATAAAACGCGGCCCAGCCGACGTTGCCACGTGTACGCCCGAGAATCTCGGTCGCGGTCAGGCCGCCCTTGACAGCGACGATCATGGTGGACAGATGCACCACGACGCAAAGCGCAAGCAACGCGGCGGTCGCGCGCTGCATGATCCACAGCATCGTTTCCGAACGCGCGCTCATAGCACTCCCTTGAGCGCGGCGCGCGCGGTGGCGCGCTTCAGGCCGGCGATGGACGCGGTGGGTGACAAGAGCTTCGGACAGCGTTCGGTACAGGTCGACTGCGTGTGGCACGCGTGGCAGCCGGCATCGCCGGCGACCGCGGCGAGCCGTGCGGATTGATCGCCATCGCGGCCGTCGTTGACCAGCGTCCATGCACGGTTGAGCGCGGCCGGACCCAGATACGCGGGATTCCACGCCACGACATCGCACGACGCATAACAGATACCGCAGCCGATGCATTCGATGGCGGCGTCGATTTCTCTCCGGGCCGACGATGCGGGAGCGACCCGCGCGAAATCATCGCGGCGAGTCGCGGTCGGCGAGAACTGGCCTTTGGCCCGCGCCCACTTGTCGAAGAATTCGCGCATGTCGGTCACCAGGTCGCGCACGATCGGCAGGTTGGCCAGC
>VBDA01000585.1 GCA_005883655.1 Betaproteobacteria bacterium
ATTCGGCACAGATCCATAGTTAAACGGGCATGGCAGGGGCGAGATGAAGTCGACATGACCATTGGACCCTCGCTTCAAAAAGCTACCGCGTGGAACCTCGATCACAACCTCCACCTCGGGCGGTTCAGGTGAGACTTTGGAGGCGATGAGTGGGCTGCGATTCTCGTCAGTCATGCCCCAAACCTATGTTCTGAGCATCGCCAGGAAGCCGGACGCCGCGAATCGCCGGAATGTCGATAATGCGAACCGTGCCCGTGGCAGGTGGATGTTCCACCGCTTGCACGAGTGCGGCGACCATCTGCGCCAGCGTGACGAGGCCCATTCGACGGGCGACCTCTCGCGTCGCCGGCAGCCGCTCCGCGAGCCAGTAGATGGGTTTCAGCGCAATTGGCCACCAATGGTCAGGCCCGAGCACATACCAGGGTCGCAGCATCGTTGCCGTGAGTCGTGCTTCCACGATCGCCGCCTCTCCCTTTGCCCGCGCAGCAACATACGCCCGCATGACCGGCGCCGGCTGCGCGACGCTGACATAGACGAGGTGCGCGATCTGCGCCCGACGCGCCGCCTCAACGCTCGACCGGATCGACGCGAGGTCGACGCGCTCGAACTCGGCCGCCTTCGACGGGCCGGGATGTGGTGTTCCGACGAGGTGCACGAGCGTGGTCGCGGTGAAAAGTGCGTCCGCAAACGTCGCGGAGTCGAGCGCGGCGCCCACGACTGGCGCAGCGCCGGCAGGTACTCGATCCAGCGACGTCGGCCGCGTGAGCACTCGCACGGCGTGTCGGCGATTCAGCAATGCGCCGATCGTTGCGCGACCGAGGTATCCGGTGCCGCCAGTGACGAATACGTCCATCAGCGTCGAATCCGCAAGCGGGTATCAAAGGATACCGTACGCAATAAAAAGGGTAGCATTGGCCTGACGCCTCAGGTAGGAACGCCACGACAGTCGACGAGTCAAAATCGGGAGGCCCATGAAATCGCTTCTCACTTTCACCAATGTGCTCCTGCCATTGATTCTTGGCGGCTGCGCGATGGGGTGGTCGCGTCCGAACACGACCGAAGCCGAATTCAAGCTCGACCGATTCGAGTGCGAGCAACAAGCGGCGGGCAGGTATCCCGTTGTGATCGCATCGATCGGGTCTGGACATGAGGCGCCTTCCCAAGCCAATTGCTCGTCGTACGCCGGCCACATGAACTGCACTGCAACGCCCGGCAGCTATGTTCCACCTCGTCAAGTTGATGCCAATGCAAATGATCGCGCAAAGGAGCTCTCGTACTTCGAAACTCTGAGCGGCGCGGGGAAAATCGGGATGATCCGTGAGCGGTTGTCTCGACTCGCCGCGATCGAAAAAACGGTAACATTGCGACACTGCCACAAAGCCGGTTTGTAACAAATCGTAAACTGGGGATTTGAAAAGCCCCGATTCCAGTCATACGGCTCCGAACGTCGTAGGCTCTCATCCTTGCTTGGCGGCTGTGCAAGATCACAGGTTTAACATGCTGACTCCACTATCCCGAATCGCTGCATTGACTCTGCTGACGATTGCGATCTCGGCGAGCGCACAGCTGTCGGTGCCTCCCGCGACGTTTCGGCCCGCAACTCCAACCAAGGCACAAGTCGAACCGGCGCTGCTCCTGGCGACCGATGCCGCGGCGCGCAGCATCCTGCTGTCCACACCGACCAGCTCCGAGCGCGCGGCATTGGCGCCGAAAGTCGCAACCAGGACTTCCAAAGACGGCATCGTACCCAAGCGTGGTCGGCTGATAATCGGCTTCGCGCGAGAGGTGCCTGCCACGCAGGGATCGGTCAATTTATCCGATCTTGCCTGGGCGCAGGTGGAGGGCGGGACTCAGGCTGCACATATCAGTCTGACCTCATCCGGCGCGGCCGCAATTCGGATTGGCCTTGTCGTGACGTCAGCGCCGGCCGCGCTGCAGATGCGCTTCAAGGGTTCCAGCAGCACCGCGCAGGTTTTTGGTCCCTACCCGGCAGAACTTGCGCATGGATCGATCTACTGGTCCCCGGTGCTCGAAGGTGAGACCGGGATCATCGAGCTCACATTGCCCGCCGGCGTGAGTCCCGCAGGCATGGTGTCTTTGCCCATGATCTCGCACCTGGTCGTCGCCGGTAACGCGCTTCGGCAGGCCGATCCTCTGGGTGAGATCGGTCGCTCGGGAGGGTGCGAAGTCGACGTTGCGTGCATGTCCACGACGCTCAAGCAACAGGCCGCTTCCGCCGTGAACGCAGTTGCCCGCATAGTGCTGACTGACCACGGACAGACCGGCCTGTGCAGCGGAACACTGGTCAATGACGCGACTACCTCCTCCACGCCCTATTTTTTCACAGCCAATCACTGCCTCGACAACGACGGTGTGGATGTTGGGGCATCAAAAGCTCAACCGGCGGCCGTTGCGGCCACGATCAATACTTATTGGTTCTTCCAGACATCGGTCTGCGGACAGGACACTGCCAACAACGTCAATTTCGTTCTGGTTGCAGGTGGGGCCAAGCTGCTCGGTCGCGGCGTCGATTTTGATTGGACTCTGGTGCGCCTGAACAACGCGCCGCCTGCGGGGGCCACATTCGCGGCCTGGAATGCGTCGCCGCTTTCCGAGGCAGGCACGGCAGCTGCCGGCATCCATCACCCCGAGGGCGATCTGAAGAAAATAAGCCAGGGGACAACGCAGGGCTTCCAGACCTTTGACGATGGAAGCAGTTATATCGCGATGCAGTGGACACAGGGCGTGACCGAACCGGGAAGCAGCGGCAGCGGCCTGTTCACCTACAACCCGAACCAGAACTACTATGAGCTTCGTGGTGGCCTGTATGGCGGCAACTCGGCGTGCGACGCCGGACATCAGAGCGCTACCGACGTCTATTCGCGCCTGGATGTCGCGTTGCCCATGCTGAGGCAGTACCTCACGCCCAACGCCGCCAATCCCACGAAGGAGACGCTGGTCGTCGAGTACTACTACGCCGGTTACGACGATTATTTCATTACCGCGAACCAGGCCGAAATCCAGGCCTTGGACAACGGCGCCCATCCCGGTTGGCAGCGAACGGGGCTGACGTTTCTAGCCTATTCCGATCCGAGCGTCGCACCCGCCGGCGCGAGCCCTGTGTGCCGGTTCTATGTGCTGCCGCAAGCCGGCGATTCGCATTTTTACTCTGCCGATCCGGGCGAATGCGCCGCCACCGCGATAAAGTTTGCGGCAACCT
>VBDA01000064.1 GCA_005883655.1 Betaproteobacteria bacterium
TTACATGTGATTGGTTCGCTAAGTGCCTATTTCACATACGAATTGGTAGCGGATACAACACGCAAGCTAAGTCTTTGTAAGCAAAACAAAAGTGTGTTGACGCCCGAGCCCCGAATCCTTATAGTGATGAACAGTGGTAAAAAGTGGGTCAAAGTGGGCGCTTACCAAACGGGAAACGCCCGGAGGAGAGGGCGGTGTTTCGAGGCGTCACCCATCTAGCGCTCGACAACAAGGGGCGCCTGGCCGTTCCTGCCAAACATCGCGAAGCCCTGTTGGCGCGCGCCGATGGGCACATGGTATTGACCGCGGATCCGAGCCGTTGCTTGCTGCTCTATCCGTCTCCCGAGTGGGAGCCGATTCAGAAGCGCTTGATGGCGCTGTCCAGCTTCAACGACAAGATTCGCGGTTTGCAACGCCTCCTCGTCGGTCATGCCGACGACGTGGAGCTCGACGGCGCCGGCCGCATTCTGGTTCCACCCGCGCTGCGCCAATTTGCGGCGCTCGACAAGCGCGTGGTGCTGGTCGGACAAGGCAACAAGTTCGAGCTTTGGGATGAGGAGCAGTGGCAGGGCCGAACCGCGCAGGCGGTCGCATTTCCGGCCGGCGGCCTGCCACCCGAGCTCGACGGCTTTTCGCTCTGATGCCGCATGGCGATCACGTCCCGGTCCTGCTCCAAGAAGCCGTGGCCGCGCTGGCGGTCAAACCCGACGGCATCTACCTCGACGCAACCTTCGGGCGCGGAGGACACGCCCTGCGCATTCTCGATGCACTGGGATCGCATGGCCGGCTCATCGCTCTCGACCGCGATCCATCCGCGGAAGCGGTGGCGCGCCAGTGGGCCGACCCGCGCTTTCACTTTCATCGTGCCTGGTTTTCAACGCTCCCCGATGTGCTCGCGCGCGAGCATGTGGATCGCATCGATGGTGCGCTCCTGGATCTGGGCATCGCGTCACCGCAGATCGACCAAGCGGAACGCGGATTTTCGTTCCGCGCCGACGGCCCGCTCGACATGCGCATGGACCCATCGCGCGGGAACAGCGCGGCGCAGTGGATCGCTTCTGCAAGCGAAGCCGAACTGAAGGGAGTGATCGCGGATTATGGCGAAGAACGGTTTGCTCAACAGATTGCAAGAGCGATTATTGCGGCTCGCGCGCGCGAACCCATCACACGCACGCAACAACTGGCCACGATTGTGGCAAAAGCCGTCGGCGCGCGGGCGCGGGGTGATCGGGGTCAGGATCCGGCTACGCGGACCTTCCAGGCTATACGGATTTACGTCAATCAGGAGCTACAAGAATTGTCGCTAGCGCTCGAAGCGGTCCTGCCGTGCCTCGCTGCCGGAGGCCGCTTGGCCGTAGTCAGCTTCCACTCGCTCGAGGACCGGCTGGTGAAGCAGTTTTTTCGCCGTCATAGCCTGCCATTCGAGGGCGACGCGCGACTGGCGAGACTGGCCATCGCCAGCGATGCGCTGCCGCAGCCGCCGCTGAAGCTCGTCGGGCGCGCGGTCCGCGCAGGCGAGGTCGAGGTTGCTGCCAACCCCCGCGCGCGCAGCGCGACACTGCGCGTCGCGGAGCGTGCCGCGCCGACATGATCACGCGCATCAACCTTCTCCTGCTGGCGGCGCTGGTGGTCTGCGCCTTGTCGCTGGTCACGTCCAGGCATCAGGCGCGCAAATCGTTTGTCGATCTCGAGCGCGAGCAAACACTGAGCCGGGCCTATGAAGTCGAATTCGGTCAGCTTCAGATCGAGCAGTCGACTTGGGCGATGCCGGCGCGAATGGAGAAGATCGCCCGCGAGCAGTTGCATATGCAGCTTCCGGGAACCGGGCGGATTCAGGTCCTGGATCGGGACCGCCGATGAAGTCGCCGCGCACGACGCACTCCGCCGCGAATGCGACGCCGAAGCTTCCGCGGCTTCGCGCGCCTCTGGTCTTTGGGGGCTTGCTTATCCTTCTGCTGGGATTGCTTGGCCGCTCGCTCTACTTGCAGCGCATCGACAACGACTTTCTGCAGGAGCAGGGCAGCTCGCGCTACAGCCGCGAGATCGACGTTCCTGCGCATCGAGGCCGCATCGTCGACCGTTTCGGCGATCCGCTCGCGATCAGCACGCCGGTGAAGGCGGTTTGGGCCTGGCCGGACCAGGTCGTGGCGACGCCCGATCAATTGCGCGCGCTCGCGGCTGCGCTGGAGATGACGCCTGCGGCGCTCAATCAGAAACTGGCTCAGGGCGGGGACTTCGTCTACGTGAAAAAACCGGTCGCACCCGAAGTTGCCGACCGAGCGGCCGCGCTCAAGATCAAGGGCGTGCATGACGAGAACGAATACTGGCGCTATTACCCTGGCGGGGAGGTGATGAGCCACGTCGTCGGTTTTACCGGTGACCATGACGTGGGCCAGGAAGGCCTGGAGCTGGCGCAGCAATCCTGGCTCGGCGGCAAGCGAGGAAGCCGGCGCGTGATCATCAACCGCCGCGGCGAGATCGTCGAGGACGTGAAGAGCATTCGCGCACCGCAGGAAGGGCGCGATCTGGCGCTGTCGATCGACAGCCGCCTTCAGTATCTTGCGTTTCGCGAAATCAAGGCAGCGGTGGATGCCAACAAGGCACACGCCGGCGCGGTGGTCATGCTCGACGTCAAGACCGGCGAGGTTCTGGCGCTGGCCAATTGGCCGAGCTACAACCCGAACAATCGCGTTCGCGTCACGCGCGACAAGATGCGCAATCGCGCGCTGATCGATACCTTCGAGCCGGGATCGACGCTGAAGCCGTTCACGATCGCCGCCGCGCTCGACGCCGGCAAGGTTCGTCCGGGTTCGATCATCGACACCGCGCCGGGCACCCTCACGATCGGCCGCGCCACCATCCACGATGCACACCGCGAAGGAGCGCTGACCGTCGAGCAGGTCATCCAGAAATCGTCGAACGTCGGGGCCGCGAAGATTGCGCTGTCGCTGCCGGCCGAGACGATGTGGCAGACGCTTTCCGCAACCGGCTTCGGCGCCACGCCTATGACTGGGTTTCCGGGCGAAGTCTCGGGCCGATTGCGGCCGGCCAAAAGCTGGCGTCCGATCGAGCAGGCGACCATGGCCTTCGGACACGGCATTTCGGTCAACCTGGTTCAGCTGGCGCGAGCGTACACGGTGTTCGCGACCGACGGTGAGCTTAAGCCCGTGTCGCTGCTCAAGGTCGATGGCGCGATCGCGGGCCGTCCGGTGATCAGCGCGGACACCGCGCGCGCGGTTCGCCGGATGCTGGAGATGGTCGTTTTGCCCGGCGGGACGGCGCCCAAAGCCCAGGTCGCTGGCTATCGCGTCGCCGGCAAGACCGGCACCGCGCACAAGCTCGAGGGGCGCGTCTACGTCGACAAATACGTCTCGTCGTTTGTCGGATTCGCCCCGGCCTCGAACCCGCGCCTGGTCATCGCGATCATGATCGACGAGCCCGCCGGCGGACAGTATTACGGCGGCACCGTCGCCGCGCCTGTCTTCAGCAGCATCATGGGCGCCGCGCTGCGACTGCTCGGCGTGCCGCCGGACGCGCCCATCGACAACGTCGTCTTGCCACCCGATGGCGCCGATGTGCGTGAAGAGACATGAGCAGCGCTCTCGCAATCGATGCCGATGTTGCCGCACTGCTGGCGCGTCTTGGCACCGAGTTGCGGCGTATTACCTCGGACAGCCGTGACGTCCGCGAGGGCGACGCTTTTGCGGCGTACCCCGGGACGCGTCACGACGGTCGCGCATTCATCGCTGATGCCATCGCGCAAGGCGCCGGCGCCGTTCTCTGGGAGTCCCACAGGTTCCATTGGAATCATGCCTGGAAGCTGCCTCACTTGCCTCTCGAGAATCTCAAGACGAAGCTTGGGACGATCGCCGATTTCGTCTACGGACATCCCTCGCGTGAACTGTGGATGGTCGGCGTCACCGGCACCAACGGCAAGACCTCGTGCGCACATTGGATCGCTACCGGACTCGACGCCGCCGGCCGAAAAAGTGCGGTGCTGGGGACACTCGGCAACGGATTGCTTGGCTTGCTCTCGCCGGCCAGCAACACCACTCCCGACGCGGCCTTGCTGCATGAAACGCTGGCCGCCCTGAAGGCCGCCGGCGCCGAGGCGGTGGCGATGGAAGTTTCCTCGCACGGCCTCGACCAGGGGCGCGTGAACGGGGTCGCTTTCGATATCGCGCTGTTCACCAATCTTTCGCGCGATCATCTCGATTACCACGGCACGATGGGCGCCTATGGCGCCGCCAAGGCGAGGCTCCTGGCATGGCCTGGCTTACGCGTGGCGGTGATCAATGCCGACGACCCGTTCGGCCAAAGCCTGATCGAGTCCTCACGCGCCAAAGGGCGCAAGGTGCTCACGTATGGTTTTGGCGCGGCGGATATCGGCGGTGCGCGGCTCACGCTATCGTCCTCGGGACTTGCATTCCAGGTGGAGACCCCATGGGGCAAAGGCGAGGTCGAGACCGGATTGGTTGGCGCATTCAACGCTTCCAATCTGCTCGGTGTACTCGGGGTTCTGCTGGTCAGCGGCGTCGCATTCGAGCAAGCACTCGCTTTCGTTTCGCGTGTTGAGGCGCCTCCCGGACGCATGCAGCGCATCGGCGGAGATCGGGCGCCATTGGTTGTCGTCGACTATGCCCATACACCCGATGCGTTGGAAAAGGTATTGACGGCGCTGCGTCCCGCGGTCGTCAGCGGCGGCGAGCTGGTGTGCCTTTTCGGCTGCGGTGGTGAGCGTGATCGGGGCAAGCGGCCGCAAATGGGACGCGTCGCGGGCGGGCTCGCCGATCGCGTGATCATCACCAGCGATAACCCGCGCAGCGAGGATCCGGAGACCATCGCCAGCGAAATCGTTCACGGCATTCGCGAAACTGGAAACCGCCGGTACGGCGTACAACTGGATCGTGCTGCCGCGATCGCCGGCGCGATCGGTCACGCCCATGTCGGCGACGTAGTGTTGCTTGCCGGTAAAGGACACGAGCCGTATCAGGAAATCGCGGGCGAGCGGGCGCCATTTCTCGACTGGGACCACGCGACGCGGGCACTCGCCGCATGGAGCGGGCGATGATGGACGCTGCGACAGCGGCGCGGGCGATCGATGGCGCGCTGCGCGGTCCGAACGCCTGGTTCAGCGGCGTTTCGACCGACTCGCGCTCGCTCGCGCCCGGCGACTTGTTTGTCGCGATCAAAGGCGACAAGTTCGACGGTCATGACTTCGTATCGCAGGCGTTCGGCCGCGGCGCAGCCGCGGCGATTGTCGCCGCCGACCGCGCGGCGGAGCTTGGCGCCGCAATGCGCAATGCAGCAGCCGAGACCATGCTCTGTGTCGCCGATCCGATCAAGGCACTCGGCGCGCTGGCGAAGTTCTGGCGGCGCCGATTCTCGCTGCCCGTTGCGGGAATCGTCGGCAGCAATGGCAAGACCACCGTCAANNNCGCTGCCATCCTGCAGATCGAATTTGGCGCCGACAAGGTGCTCGCGACGGCCGGCAATCTCAACAACGAGATCGGCTTGCCGCTGACCATTCTCCGCCTGCGCCCGACGCACGCCGCCGCGGCAATCGAGATGGGCATGAATCACCATGGCGAAACCGCGACATTGTGCGCGATTGCCCAGCCCACCATCGGAGTGATCAACAACGCCCAGCGCGAGCACCAGGAATTCATGAAGAGCGTCGCCGACGTCGCCGCGGAGCACGCGTCCGTGCTCGGCGCATTGCCCGACGACGGCTGCGCGGTGGTCAATGCCGACGACGACTTCGCGGTGTTCTGGCGTGAAGTCGTGGCACGCCGCAACGCCGACGGCGCGTCGCTGGTCGTGCGCGATTTCGGGTTGCGCGCACCGGCCGCGATCAGCGCGCGCTGTGAGACCCAGGCATGGGGAAGCAGCATAGAGGTGACGACTCCCGAGGGCGCCGCGACATTCGAGCTCAAGGTTCCCGGGCGACACAACGTCTCCAATGCGTTGGCGGCGATCGCCGCGGCCACGGCGGCGGGTGCGAGGCTCGGCGCCGCGGCGACCGCGCTGACCGCGTTTCGGCCGATCTCAGGTCGATTGCACGCGCATGTGGGTATCAGAGGGGCAACGATCATCGACGACACCTACAACGCCAATCCCGATTCGGTCAAAGCCGCGATCGCGGTGCTCGTGAACGCGGCGGGCGCGAAATGGCTGGTCTTGGGGGATATGGGAGAGGTCGGCGATCGGGGTCCGGCATTTCATCGCGAAATCGGCGAGTACGCGCGCGCCGCCGGCGTCGATCGCCTGCTTGCGGTCGGAGACCTGGCGACTCACGCCGTCGAGGCATTTGGCCCGGGCGGAAAACACTATGCCGACCAGGTTTCCCTCGTCCACGAGCTGAACGCGGCGCTGGGGCGCGGGATGACCGTGCTCGTCAAGGGTTCGCGCTTCATGAAAATGGAGCGCGTCGTCGAGCGACTCGGGGAACCGAGGGAACTAACGGCAGGTGGCCGCTGATGCTGCTCGCGCTCGCCAACTGGATAGCATCGGATGTCCGAACGTTCAACGTGTTCGGCTACATCACGCTGCGCGCGGTGCTTGCGACCATAACCGCGCTGATGATCTCCTTTGTGGTCGGGCCGAGGATGATCAGAAAGCTCGCGCAATACAAGATCGGACAATCCGTTCGCGACGATGGTCCGCAGACGCACCTGACCAAGGCCGGAACGCCGACCATGGGTGGGGCGCTGATCCTGGTGTCGATCGTGATCACGACGCTGCTTTGGGCGGATCTTCGCAACCGGTTCGTATGGGTGGTGCTGCTGGTAACGCTCGGCTTCGGCGCGATCGGATGGATCGACGATTATCGCAAGGTCGTGCACCGCAATCCGAAAGGACTCTCGGTGCGGGCCAAGTTGTTCTGGCAGTCGGTGATCGGGCTCGTTGCCGCCGTGTATCTCGCTTTTTCGGTGTCGTCGCCTTCGACGGCGCAATTTTTGCAGCTCTTTTTTGCGTGGCTCTCGAGCGGCTTTAATCTGGACTTGCCGCCCAAGGCCGATCTGATCGTCCCCTTCTTCAAGACCGTGTCGTACCCGCTTGGCGTCTGGGGCTTCATCGTTCTGTCCTACTGCGTCATCGTCGGCTCGAGCAACGCGGTCAATCTCACCGACGGGCTCGATGGGCTGGCGATCATGCCGACGGTGATGGTCGGAGCAGCGCTGGGCATCTTCGCCTACGTCACCGGGCGCGCTGATTTTTCGTCGTATCTTTTCCTGCCGCATATTCCGGGCGCGGGCGAGCTGACGGTGTTCTGCGCGGCGATCGCCGGCGCGGGTCTGGGATTCCTGTGGTTCAACGCCTATCCGGCCGAAGTGTTCATGGGTGACGTCGGCGCGCTTGGGCTAGGCGCGGCACTGGGCGCGATCGCCGTCATCGTGCGCCAGGAGATCGTCCTGTTTGTCATGGGTGGCGTATTTGTCATCGAGACCCTGTCGGTGGTCATTCAGGTCATTTCATTCAAGCTTACCGGCAGGCGCGTTTTTCGCATGGCGCCTCTCCATCATCACTATGAGCTCAAAGGGTGGAAAGAGAATCAGGTGGTGGTGAGGTTCTGGATAGTCACCATGCTCCTGGTGTTGTTCGGACTTACGACCTTGAAGCTCAGATGACGACGAGCTTGCGCAACCGGAACGTGGTCGTTCTCGGCCTTGGGCTCACGGGTCTGTCGGCGGCGCGCTGGGCCACGCGTCGTGGCGCGCATGTCACGGTCGCCGACACGCGCGCGGATCCGCCTTGCGCGGGAGCGCTCGCCACCGAGCTCGCCCGGGTGCCGGTCCTCAAGGGACCATTCTCCGACGACACCTTTGCCGGTGCCGATCTGGTGGTGATAAGTCCGGGCATTGCCAAGGCGCTGCCCGCGATCCAGGCCGCGGTCGCGCGTGGTGTCGAACTGGTCGGCGACATCGAGCTCTTTGCCCGCGCTCTGCCGCCGGGTCAGCGGGTGCTGGCAGTCACCGGCTCGAACGGAAAGAGCACGGTGTCGGCGCTGACCGGCGAGCTTGTCCGGGCCGCCGGTCTCAGCGCCGCGGTCATTGGCAACATCGGCGAGCCGGTCCTCGATGCGCTCGCGGAGCATGAGGACGGCGCGCCGTGGCCGGACGTGTTCGTGCTCGAACTGTCGAGCTTCCAACTGGAAACCACGACAGGCCTGCGGCCGATCGCGGCGACCGTGCTCAACGTTACTGAGAATCATCTCGATCGCTATTCCGGTATCGACGATTATGCAGCGGCGAAGGAGCGCATTTTCATCGCCGGCGGAGAGCAAGTGCTCAATCGCGACGATGCACGGTCGCTCGCGATGCGCCTTCCCGGTCGCATGGTGCAGACCTTCGGTGCCGATGCGCCCGCAATCGAGAGCGATTGGGGCCTGGTTCAACGCAGCGGCTCGGATGCTTCCTGGCTCTCGCGTGGCGGCGCGATCCTGCTCGCGGCTGACGAGCTCGCGCTCGTCGGCAAACATAACGCGCTGAATGCGCTCGCCGCGCTTGCGCTCACCTCCACCGTCGGCGCGATCGATGCCGCGGTGCTGACAGCGCTCGCCGCGTTTCAAGGGCTGCCGCACCGGATGGAACGCGTTGCCGACATCGGCGGAATCCTGTTCGTCAACGACTCCAAAGGAACGACCGTCGCGGCGACTCTCGCGGCATTGGAAGGCATCGGCCGTCCGTCGGTGCTGATCGCCGGCGGCGACGGCAAGGGACAGGACTTTCTGCCGCTTCGGTCGAGCGTCGAAAGCCGCTGCCGGGCGGTGATGCTGCTGGGACGCGACGCACCGACGATCGCGGCCGCACTGTCGGGGGTGACCCGGGCGATCGAGTTTGCGCCGGCGCTCGAAGTCGCAGTGGCCCGGGCGATCGCGCATGCGCGGCCCGGCGATGCGGTCCTGTTGTCCCCGGCATGCGCGAGCCTCGATATGTTCCGCGACTACCGCGAGCGCGGCGATCGGTTCAAGGCTGCCGTGGCGGCGCACGCGATGGAGGCTGCGCATGCCTAGAGACACCGGCCTCTTGTCGACCTTGCCGCGGTTCTCTGCGCTTGCCGCGCTTCCGCGCGAGGGCCGCACCATGCTCAACTACGACGTCACCCTCGCTTGGGCTAGCTTGCTGCTGCTCGCGATCGGGCTGGTGATGGTGTATTCGGCGTCGATCGCGATGGCCGAGGCGTCGGCGTACACGGGATATCGGCCCTGGTATTTTCTTGCCCGCCACGCGGTATTCGTGGTCGCCGGGCTGTTGGCCGCGCTCGTCGCGTTCCAGGTGCCGCTCAAAGGCTGGCAGCGCGCGGCGCCGTACCTCTTCATGCTCGGTGCGCTGCTGCTGGTAGCGGTCCTCGTGCCCGCTCTTGGCAAGCAGGTGAACGGGAGCAAGCGCTGGCTGTCGCTTTACGTCGTCAATCTCCAGCCGTCGGAACTGATGAAGCTCTTCGTGGTGCTGTATGCCGCGAGCTACGCCGTGCGCAAGGCGTCGTTTCTCCACGCCGAGCAGCCGCTTCGGCAAACCTTGCTCAAGGGCTTTCTGCCGCTGCTGGCGGTGATGATCGCCACCGGTGCGCTGCTCCTGCACGAGCCGGATTTCGGCGCCTGCGTGGTCATCGTCGCGATCGCGTTCGGGATCCTGTTTCTCGGCGGGCTCGACTGGCGTCTCCTGATCGGGCTCGGCTTTCTGCTGCCAGTCGCGCTGTGGCTGATGATCCGTTTGGCGCCGTATCGGCTGCACCGCTTTACCGGTTTTCTCGATCCGTGGTCCGATCCGTTGGGCAAGGGCTATCAGCTCACGCATTCGCTGATCGCCTTCGGTCGAGGCGAATGGCTGGGCGTGGGCTTGGGCGCCAGCGTCGAAAAGCTGCTCTACCTTCCCGAGGCCCACACCGATTTCCTGCTGGCAGTCGTAGCAGAGGAGCTTGGTTTCGCCGGCGTGACGCTGGTCGTCGTTCTCTTTGCGTGGTTGCTGGTGCGTGCTTACGCGATCGGGCGTCAGGCGGCGCGACTGGAGCGGCCTTTTTCGGCGCTGGTGGCGCACGGAATAGGCATCTGGATCGGCGTGCAAACCTTTATCAACATCGGCGTGAACATGGGCGTGCTGCCCACCAAGGGGTTGACGCTTCCGTTGTTGTCGTTTGGCGGCAGCGGAATCCTCGCCAACTGCCTTGCGCTCGCGATCCTGATGCGCGTCGATTTCGAGAACCGAAGATTGCTGCGGGGCTTCACCGTATGAGCGACACGGTCATGATCACGACGGGCGGCACGGGAGGCCATATTTTCCCCGGCCTCGCTGTCGCGTCGCGGCTTGTCGCCAAGGGCTGCAAAGTGTTCTGGCTCGGCACGCGCGACGGCATCGAGGCACGGCTGGTCCCGCAGCATGGCGTGGACTTCGAAGCGATACGCTTTGGCGGCGTGCGCGGCAAGGGACTCAAACGCTTGTTCCTCGGTCCGTTCTCGCTATTGCTCGCGTTCTGGCAAAGCCTTCGCGTGATTCGCCGCCGTGCGCCGGACGTAGTGCTCGGTCTCGGCGGGTTCGCGTCGTTCCCGGGTGCGCTGATGGGCGTCGCCTGGGGACGGCCGCTGGCGATTCACGATGCCAACGCGGTGGCAGGACTTGCCAATCGCATTCTTGCCTTTGGCGCCGATCGTATCCTGCTCGGCTTTCCGGATGCGCTGCGCGGCAAGCACGCGGCGAAGGTGCAGTGGGTCGGCAATCCGCTGCGCGATGACATCGTCGCCGTGGCGCGACCCGAGCAGCGCTTCGCCGGACGTAAGGGTCCGCTCAAGCTGCTCGTTCTCGGCGGCAGCCTGGGCGCGGTGGCGTTGAACGAGCGTGTTCCGTCAGCGCTGGCGCTGCTGGCCCCATCGCAGCGTCCGCAAGTGACGCATCAGGCCGGAGATGCGCACCTCGAGGCGCTTCGCCGCGCGTATGCGGAAGCGGGTGCCGCCGCCGAATGCGTTGCGTTCATCGCCGACATGGCGAGCCGCTACGCCGAGGCCGATCTGGTCGTTTGTCGCGGCGGCGCGCTCACCGTCGCCGAACTCGCCGCGGTGGGCGTGGGCAGCGTGATCGTGCCTCTTCCAGGAGCGATTGCCGACGAGCAGACGCATAACGCGCGTTTCCTGGTCGACGCCGGCGCCGCAAGCCTGGTGCCTCAACCCGAACTGACGCCGCAGTTCCTCGCAGACATGCTCGCCGGTTATGACCGCGAGCGCTTGCTGGCGATGGCCATCTTGGCGCGCAGCGTAGCGCGCACCGACGCGACCGAGCGGGTTGCCGACGCGTGCATGGAACTGGCGCGATCCCGATGAAGCACAAAGTCAAACGCGTTCACTTTGTCGGCATCGGTGGCGCCGGCATGAGCGGCATTGCGGAAGTGCTGTTGACCCAGGGTTATCAGGTCAGCGGATCGGACGTTGCGGCGACGACCGTGACACGCCGCCTGATCGCACTGGGTGCCCGCATCGCGATGGGCCACGCTGCCGACAATATCGCCGGCGCGGATGTCGTCGTCGTGTCGACTGCCGTGGCTCACGATAATCCCGAGATCGCCGCGGCGCGGGAAAAAGGCGTTCCGGTGGTGCCACGCGCATTGATGCTGGCGGAACTGATGCGGCTCAAACAGGGGATCGCCGTGGCCGGGACGCATGGCAAGACGACGACCACCAGTCTTATCGCCAGCGTACTTGCGGAGGGCGGGCTGGATCCGACGTTCGTCATCGGCGGCCGGCTGGTCTCCGCGGATGCCAACGCGAGGCTGGGCAAAGGCGAGTTTCTGGTCGCCGAAGCCGATGAATCGGACGCGTCGTTTCTGGTGCTGCAACCGGTCCTGGCAGTGATTACCAACATCGACGCCGATCACATGGAAACCTACGAACACGATTTCGCGAAGCTCAAGGAAGCGTTCGTCAATTTTGCACAACGACTGCCCTTCTACGGAACCGCGGTGCTATGCATCGACGACGCCAATGTTCGCGACATCATTCCGGCGATTACCAAGTCCATTGTCACCTACGGGTTCGCCGACGACGCGCAGCTTCGGGCGCAAGACGTCGATCATGCGCAGGGGCGGATGCGCTTCGTGGCGTCAAGCGCAAAGATGCAGCCGCTGTCGGTGGAGCTCAATCTCGCGGGCGTGCACAATGTGCAAAATGCCCTTGCGGCCATCGCCGTGGGACGCGAGGCGGGCGTTGCCGACGGGGCCATCGCCAAGGCGCTGTCGGAGTTCAAAGGCGTAGGTCGCCGGTTTCAGCGCTTTGGCGAAATCGCCACACCGGGTGGCGGCTCGTTCACCCTGATCGACGACTACGGCCACCACCCCACCGAAATGGCGGCGACTCTCGACGCCGTGCGCCGCAGCTTTCCCGGGCGACGCCTGGTGCTCGCATTCCAGCCGCATCGTTACACGCGAACGCGCGATCTGTTCGAGGATTTCGTCAAGGTGCTGTCGACCGCGGACGCGCTGCTGGTGGCCGATGTCTATCCAGCCGGCGAGGCTCCGATCGTCGCCGCCGATGGACGCGCGCTGACGCGCGCATTGCGCATCGGCGGCAGGATCGAGCCGGTATTCGTCGAAGACGTCTCCGAAATGCCGGCGGCGATTCGCGCCATCGTCCGCGATGGCGACGTGGTGCTGACGATGGGCGCCGGGTCCATCGGGCAGGTTTCGCCACTCGTGGCTGCCAGCACATGATCATGACCGAGCCACTTCATTTCACCGGCATGCGCGGCAAGCTCAGCCGCGACGAGCCGCTGGCGCGACATACCGCCTGGCGCTGCGGTGGCAAGGCCGACTTAGCCTTCGCCCCGGCGGATCGCGACGACCTTGCAGCGTTCCTGCGACAGTTGCGCAAGGACGACCCGTTGACCGTCATCGGACTCGGCAGCAACCTGCTGGTTCGCGACGGAGGCGTCCGCGGCGCGGTGGTGCTCATGCATGCACCGGGAGGAGTGCTCGCGGTTGCCGACGGTTTTGTCTACGCGGAAGCCGGCGTCGCAAGCCCGAAGCTCGCTCGTTTCGCCGCGATGCACGATTGCGCCGAGGCGGAGTTTCTTGCGGGTGTGCCGGGCACCGTCGGTGGCGCACTGGCGATGAACGCCGGCTGTTATGGCGGCGAGACCTGGCGCAACGTCGCAAAGGTCGAGCTCGCCAGACGCGACGGCACCTTCGCCGTCCTCGAGCCGCGCGACTTCGCCGTCGCCTATCGCAGCGTCCTCTTCGCCGATGGCGGCTCCATCGACGGGGTATTCACCGCCGCTTGGTTCCGCTTTCCGCACGGCGATTCGAGTCGCGCGCGCGAGCGCATCAAGGAGCTGCTGGCGAAGCGCATTGCGACCCAGCCGCTCAACCTGCCGAACGCTGGCTCGGTATTTCGCAATCCCGAAGGCGACCACGCTGCGCGATTGATCGAAGCCTCCGGCCTTAAGGGACATGCCATCGGCGGAGCTTCGGTTTCGGAGAAGCATGCGAACTTCATCGTCAATCCGAACGGCGCGGCAAGAGCGGCCGATATCGAAGCGCTAATCGCGCATGTGCGCACGGTGGTCGCCGAAAAGACCGGCGTCGTCCTGGAGCCCGAAGTGCGAATCATCGGGGTGGCGGC
>VBDA01000548.1 GCA_005883655.1 Betaproteobacteria bacterium
TATTGGCCCCCGGAAGCTCTTCAACAAAGCCGATAAATCCCTCAGGAACCTTTTGGAAGATGGCGCTAAGTTTCATGGTTGACATTCACCTCGAAGACACACGATGGCAGTATAACGTAACGATAACGGCTGACGCCCACCGGGCCTCTTAGCAATAGGGCAACTATTTGCGCCCTGACCAGTAGCCAGGTCGGCGTTGGTGCCATAACCCGCAACTCCGTGCCCTCGACAACAAAAAGAACGTTATAGGGAAAACGCCGGAGCGGAAAGCGCTGCGTCGTGTCGCGCCAAGGCGCTCCGAGGTTTGGGTTCTCGCGCAGGGCCTCGAGGGCACGCTCAAACTCGGCTATGAACGCGAGCCCCAATTCAGTGCTCTCCTGTTCGGCGTAGAAAATTGCTGCATCGGTGAGCTCACGCTCCGCCTCTGGCGAGATAGAGACGATCACTTCAGCGCGGCGCGCGCCCGTGCGATGGCTTCAGCGGCAGGTGCAAGGTGAGCACGACCGCTTTCGATGTCAGCGACACGGCGTTCGACCTCGATTGCCCAATCGTCTTCAACCTCGGCGTCCTCGCTAAGGCTAGCGAGCAACCGATCCGCGAGATGTGCGCGCTCTTCGGGAGTTAGTTTAAGCGCTTCCGCTTCAACTTCTTCGAGTTGGCTCGACATGACTTATCTCCGTACGGTTACAGCAAACGCTTGCATCGTACGCTGGCACCGGCAGGTAATCCAAACACTGAAAACTTCTTCGGCATCATCAGCATATTGCAAAGGAAGAGAGGTTAGCCTTCGACCCAGGTAACTTTGCTGGCCTGAACTGTTGAAAGGGCACTGAGGAGAGTTGGCACCAACGGCGCAAGATCAATGAGCCGGTTGGTTCTTGCTCGAAGAACCACCACGGCCAGCGGTAGATCAGCGATGTGTTGCTGAAATGCCAAATTGCGGTCGACGGTAACGAAGACGTCAAATTGATCAGCCGATCGCGCAAGGAGCGCACCATTGCGAATGCCTGCCCAGCCAAGCTCGGAAACTGTGGAAACATCGTGCCCGCGAATGTCGCGGGCGAGCCTACGATCGACGCATTCGTCGAGCAACAGCCTCACAAGGCCGTTTCGATCAAACGATCCTTAGCCATTTCCAGAAACGAAATGATCTGATCACGAGAGACGCTCGGGAATCCATCGAGAAAATCGTCGATCGATTCTCCACCCTCGAGGTAGTCGAGTAGCGTCTGGATAGGGACGCGGGTACCGGTGAACACGGGTGTTCCGCCAAGCACGTCTAGGGCCGCGGAAATAGGCGGTTTCATGGCGCTAAGCGTACGCTCGTGCGTTGCCGTCGGCAAGGGCGAAGGCTGACCAGCAGCAGTGATTAAAGGTCAGCAAATCGACACTCACCCGCCATACATCTCGGAGCGATCGTTTACCGTTCAGGGCAGACCTTAAGCCCAGCGCATGCGCGGCGACAAAATCCTCCGGCGTCGGGTTGGCGCCAGAGCATCGACCACGTTGCGCACTCCGCTGCTTTCACCAGCCGACACCGAAGCCGCAGCCGCATACGTAGGATTAGAATGCTGAGCACCCGCGGTTCCGCCTCGCTTAACCCACTCGCTTCAGGAAACCGCAATGAACCGGCGCCCGATGGTGCTTGCGGAGCCGCGGGAAGCCGGAGTGGACCGTGAGTGAGCACCGACCACGAGCACCTTGGCGATACTCCGCGCTAACACTGGGCGCGCTGCTCCTGGCGTGCACTGCCACTCCGACATTTCCACCCGCAGCGCCGACCACCGGCAAGCGCCCTCCGCCTCCCGAGCGCTCGTTTCCGACTTCCGATATCGCGAAAACGGACATCGACATCGTCGGCGAGGCGCACTCGAAGGAATCTCTCGCCTCAGCCCGC
>VBDA01000065.1:0-14256 GCA_005883655.1 Betaproteobacteria bacterium
TTCTGCCTGAAAACGAGGCGCAGGTCGTCGAGATTCTGAAAATCTGCAACGCAGCGCGATTGCCGGTTGTGGCGCGCGGCGCGGGCACGGGTTTGTCCGGGGGCGCGACACCCAACACCGACGGCGTGGTGCTGTCGCTCGCCAAGTTCAAGCGCATCCTGGCCATCGATCCGCTCGCGCGTATCGCCGTGCTGCAGCCGGGCGTGCGCAATCTTGCCATTTCGGAAGCGGTTGCGATCCACGGGCTCTACTACGCTCCCGATCCCTCGTCGCAGATCGCATGTACGATCGGCGGCAACGTCGCCGAGAATTCCGGCGGCCTCCACTGTCTCAAGTACGGGCTCACCGTGCACAACGTGCGCCGGGTGCGGGCAGTGCTCATCACCGGCGAGATTGTTGAATTCGGAAGCGATGCGCTCGATAGCGCCGGCTACGATCTGCTCGCGCTGATCACCGGATCGGAGGGTCTGCTGGCGGTCATCACCGAGGTGACCGTGCGCCTGACGCCGAAGCCCCGTGAGGCAAGGTGCATCCTCGCCGCGTTCGACGACCTGGCCAGCGCCGGAGACGCGGTAGCGGCGATCATTGCCGCGGGCATCATTCCTGCCGGCCTCGAAATGATGGACAGGCTTACCATCAGCGCCGTCGAGCCATTCGTGCACGCCGGTTATCCGCTCGACGCCGAGGCGATCCTTCTCTGCGAAGCCGACGGAACCCCGGAAGAAGTTGAGGCCGAGATCGACGAGATGCGGGTGCTGCTCGAAGAGAGTGGCGCGACACGCGTTGAGGTATCACAGAATGAAGCGCAGCGGCTGCGATTGTGGTCGGGCCGTAAGGCGGCGTTTCCCGCGGCCGGCAGGATCTCGCCGGATTATTACTGCATCGACGGAACGATCCCGCGACGCTCGATCGCGCCGGTGTTGACGCGAATCGCCGAGCTCGGCAGGGAATTCGGGTTGCGCTGCATGAATGTCTTCCACGCGGGCGACGGCAACCTGCATCCACTGATCCTGTTCGACGCCAATCGTCCGGGTGACGCGGAAAAGACCGAGGCGTATGGAAGCAAAATTCTGGAGCTGTGCATCGAAGTCGGCGGCACGATTACCGGCGAGCACGGTGTCGGACTCGAAAAGATCAGCGGCATGTGCGTCCAGTTCGCGTCCCGCGAGCTCGAGTGGTTCCACGCGATCAAGCATGCATTCGACGAGAGCGGCCTGCTGAATCCCGGCAAGGCGGTGCCGACGTTATATCGCTGTGCCGAAATGGGCCGGATGCACGTGCACCGCGGCCAGCTGCCTCACCCCGACTTGCCGCGCTTCTGAGACGAGGCGGAAAAGAGCGACATGAAGACCGAGACGAAACAAGATCCCGTCATCGTTGCCGAGCTGGTGACACGGCTTTCGGGCGACTTCGGCGAACGCGCCGTGACCACGCACGCAGTGCGCGAGCACCACAGCCACGGCGAAGGTCTTGCCGACGCCGCGCTTCCCGACGTCGTCGTCTTTCCTCACTCCAACGAGGAGGTTGCGTCGATCGTGCGCTTGTGCCATCTCGCACGCGTCCCGGTGATTGCCTTCGGCGTTGGCACGTCGCTCGAAGGGCACGTCGCCGCGCTCTACGGCGGCGTCTGCGTCGATCTGTCGCAGATGAACCGCGTGCTCGAAGTCAACGCCGAGGATCTCGACTGCCGCGTTCAAGCCGGTGTCACTCGCGAGCAACTGAACGCGGAACTCAAAGGCACGGGACTCTTTTTCCCCATCGATCCGGGCGCCAATGCCACCATCGGCGGAATGGCCGCGACCCGTGCGTCGGGCACCAATGCGGTCCGCTACGGTACGATGCGCGAGAACGTGCTCGGGCTGACCGTGGTAACGGCGGACGGGCGGATCGTCAAGACCGGCGGGCGCGCCCGCAAGTCCAGCGCCGGCTATGACCTGACGCGACTTTTTGTCGGCGCCGAAGGGACGCTCGGCGTCATCACCGAAATCCAGTTGCGCCTGTACGGTGTTCCCGAGGCAATTCAATCAGCGGTGTGCCAGTTTCCAGATCTCGCCAGCGCGGTCAATACAGTCATCATCGCCATGCAGACCGGAATCAGCGTGGCGCGTATCGAGTTGCTCGACGAGGTCCAGATGGAAGCGAGCATCCGCTACTCGAAGCTTGAGGGTTTTGCCGTCAAGCCTACGCTATTCTTCGAATTTCACGGCTCGCAAGCCGGCGTGCGCGAGCAATCGGCGGCGATGCAGGCCGCAAGCGACGAATTTGGCGGCAGCGCCTATCAGTGGGCGACGAAAACCGAAGACCGGACGCGTTTGTGGAAGGCACGGCATGACGCGTATTACGCCGCGCTTGCATTCAAACCGGGCATGACCAGTTTCGCCACCGATGCCTGCGTTCCCATATCGAGACTGGCCGATTGCATACTAGAAACCAAGGCCGATGTCGAGAAAAGCGGTCTGACGGCGCCTATTCTCGGGCACGTCGGCGACGGCAATTTCCATCTCGTCGTACTCTTCGACGGCGCCGATCCCGCGCAACGCGAAAGCGCAGAGGCGCTCGCCAAAGGTGTCAGCATGCGAGCGATATCGATGGGCGGCACCTGCACCGGCGAGCACGGTATCGGCTGGCACAAACTGGACGTTCTGGCGCAGGAGCACGGCGAAGCGGTCGATCTGATGCGAATGATCAAACGCGCGCTCGACCCGCGCGACATCATGAACCCCGGGAAGACCGTTCCGTTATGACGGGTACAACAGTTGCACGCGCGTTGCTGCGATCGGCAACCGCCAGCGACTGCCTTTCGCCATGTGGCATGTGATCCGCGGATGTATACGCTTTACATCGGCAACAAGAACTATTCGACCTGGTCGCTGCGCTCATGGGTGCTGATGAGGACGGCCGGCATCCCGTTTCGCGAGCAGCGACTGGTGCTTTACGAGGCCGACTCGAGCGCGCGAATCCGGGTCCATTCTCCATCGGCCAAGGTTCCATGCCTTCACGACGGAGCGGTGGTGGTATGGGACTCGATGGCGATCGCGGAGTACCTCGCCGAGCGGCACCCGGGATTGTGGCCCGCCGATAACGAAGCGCGCGCTTGGGCACGCTCTGCCTCGGCGGAAATGCACTCCGGCTTTAGCAACCTGCGCAACGAGTTCGGCATGAATCTGCGCTTGCGCGACAAGCGTATTGCCTCACCCGCGGTCGCAGCCGAAATCGAACGCATCACCGAGATTTGGCGCGAGGGCCGGCAGCGCTTCGGTGAAGGCGGTGGTTTTCTATGCGGCCCGTTTGGCATCGTCGATGCATTCTATTGCCCTGTCGCATTCCGATTTCAGAGCTATGGTGTCGCGCTCACCGGCGAATGCGCGGCGTATCATCAGCATTTGATCGCGCTGCCGGCGATGCAGGAATGGCTGGCGGACGCGATGCGCGAAGCCGAGCATATCGCCCGGTTTGATGCTCCGGCAGCGCAGGGACAGCAGCAGTGAATGCAATGCGCCGCGAATGAGCGACCTTCTCGGCGTCTGGCGCGAACGGGTACGCGCCGCTGCCGCCGGCAACGAGCCATTGCGCATCGTCGGTGGAAGGAGCAAGGATTTTTACGGCCAGCAGCTCGTCGGCAGCATTTTCAGCACCAGTGCGTATTCAGGCATCCAGGACTATGATCCGACCGAGCTGGTCATTACCGCCCGCTGCGGCACGCCGCTCGAGAAAATCGAACACGCGCTCGCCGAGCGCGGCCAGATGCTCGCGTTCGAACCCCCGCATTTTGGCGCCGACGCAACGCTCGGCGGCTGCATTGCCGCAGGCTTGTCCGGCCCGCGGCGCCCGCACGGAGGCGCGGTGCGCGATCATATGCTCGGCGTGAGGATCCTTGACGGCCGTGGCGACGAGCTTTCATTCGGCGGCCGGGTCATGAAGAATGTCGCCGGGTTCGACGTCTCGCGACTCATCGCCGGCTCGCTGGGCACGCTGGGCATCATCCTCGATGCGTCCTTGAAGTGCATGCCTTTGCCGCGCGCGGAGACGACGCTGGCATTCGAGCTGGCCGTCGACGACGCGCTGCGCCGGATAAATGAGTGGAGTGCGTTGCCGCTGCCGTTGTCGGCAAGCTGCTGGTTCCGTGACCGCCTCTACGTGCGCCTGTCAGGCGCCGCCAGCGCCGTCAGCGCCGCGCAGCATCACCTCGGCGGCGAGGAAACGGAAAACGCTCCCACGTTCTGGCGCGCCATACGCGAGCAGCAGCACGCTTTCTTCCAGGTCGCATGCAGTGCGCCCCTGTGGCGGCTGTCGGTGCGTTCGACCGCTCCCTACGCCGATCTCGGCAGCGAGCAGATGATCGAGTGGGGAGGCGCGCTGCGGTGGATATGCGCTGCGCCCGATGACAGCGCAAAGCGCCTGCGATCGTGGGCGAAGGAATACGGCGGCCACGCGACGCTCTTTCGATCGGCCGACAAGTCCGCGGGAGCGTTCCACGCGCTTTCGCCGCCGCTGCTTGCGCTTCATCAGCGCCTCAAGGCGGCGCTCGACCCGGCCGGGATCTTCAACCGCCACCGCATGTATACGGAGTTCTGAGCTTGGAAACGAATTTGGCCGATTTCATCAGGGATAGTGCCGATGGACGCGACGCGGACGCAATTCTGCGCGCCTGCGTTCATTGCGGGTTCTGTACGGCGACGTGTCCTACGTACCAGTTGCTCGGCGACGAGCTCGACGGTCCGCGCGGGCGTATCTATCTGATCAAACAGCTGCTCGAAGGCGCGGACGTGACGGCCAAGACGCAGCTGCATCTGGACCGTTGTCTGACTTGCCGCAGCTGCGAAACAGTTTGTCCCTCCGGCGTGCGCTACGGCAGGCTGGTGGATATCGGGCGCCGGGTGCTCGAGGAGAGAGTGCGGCGGCCGGTGGGCCAGCGCGTACGGCGGTGGCTGTTGCGCAAGAGCTTGAGTAACCCCTCGCTGTTCGCTTTCGCGCTCGGCGCGGGAAGGCTGGCGGGACCGTTTCTGCCGGCGTCGCTGGCGGCAAAGGTGCCGCCGACGCGCGCGGTGAGACCCTGGCCGGCGCCGCGTCATGCGCGGAAAATGCTCGCGCTCGCCGGTTGCGTGCAGCCAGCGTTGGCCGCGGCACTGGCGCGCGTGCTGGATCGCGTGGACATTTCGCTGATCCGCGCCCCGGGCGGCGGATGCTGCGGCGCCATCAGCGAACACCTCGGCGCGCGCGAGGAAGCATCGACTGTCGCGCGCCGGAACATCGATGCCTGGTGGCCGCATATCAAGCAGGGCGCGGAGGCGATTGTCGTCACCGCGAGTGGCTGCGGCGTGACAGTCAAGGATTACGGCCACTTGCTGCGCGACGATCCGCAATACGCCGACAAGGCGAGAATGGTAGGCCAGCTCGCGCGCGATCCGGTCGAAGTGATCGCTGACGAATGGAAACGCTTCGCGCCGCTGGTGGCGATGGACCACGGTCCGCAGCGGGTAGCATTTCACTCGCCGTGCACATTGCAGCACGGCCAGCAGCTCAACGGACGGGTGGAGGAAATTCTCGAGGCAATCGGCCTGGAGCTCGCGCCGGTCGCCGATGGGCACCTCTGTTGCGGCTCCGCGGGCACCTATTCGATCCTGCAGCCAGCGCTATCGGAGCAGCTCAAGATCAACAAACTCGCGGCGCTGGAAGCATCGGCGCCTGACCTGATCGCGACCGCGAACATTGGCTGCCTCAATCATCTCGCGAGTGGCACGCAGCGGCCGGTGCGTCACTGGGTGGAGATTTTTGACGCGCGCCTGCGCATCCGCTGATGGTTCAGGCAGCGCGAACCTACCGCGCGGACTATCGTTGTTTTCTTGCCATTCCGACCCGGTGGATGGACAACGATATCTACGGGCATGTCAACAATGTTGCCTATTACTCGTATTTCGACACCGCGGTGAACGAACATCTGATTCGCGAAGGCGGTCTCGACATTCGCTCCGGGCCAGCGATGGGGATTGTCGTCGAGACGCGGTGTCTTTTTCACCGGCCGCTGTCGTTTCCGCAGATTATCGACGCCGGATTGCGCGTCACCAAGCTCGGCAATTCCTCGGTGACCTACGACATCGGCTTGTTCGAGCGCGGCGCGGATGCCCCCGCGGCAACCGGCTACTTCGCTCATGTCTGGGTCGAACGCTCGACGCGGCGGCCGACCTCGGTGCCCGCTGCGATTCGTGCCGCGCTGGGTCCGCTGCTGGTCGTCCAGAAAAGCTGATGGCCGTGGCACCCGAGCCATCGAAGCCGCGTCGCTTTGCGCTGATCGCTGCCGCAGGAGCAAGTGCGCGCTTCGGAGGTCCCGAGCAAAAGCAGTACGTATTGCTTGCCGGAAAACCGTTACTCGCACGCACCATCGCCGCGCTGAACGGATCGGCGGTCCTGGAGACGGTCTTTGTCGTGCTTGCCGACGATGACACCCTATACGACGAGCGCGTCGGCGAGATCGCGAGAGTCGTTCCACTGCGCTGCGGCGGGCGCACGCGCGCGGAGTCGGTGAGAAACGGACTGGCGGCCATGGGCGATAGGGCGACGGCGGAGGATTGGATACTCGTTCACGACGCGGCGCGCCCGTGCATCGATGTCGCAACGCTGAATCGGCTGCTGAACGAGCTGGAAGACGAGCCCATTGGTGGCCTGCTCGCGATTCCTCTTGCCGATACCCTGAAGCGCGCGGAAACCGGCGCCGCACTTCGCTGCGCGGGTACCGAGTCCCGGACCGGATTGTGGTGCGCGCAAACACCGCAGATGTTTCGCTACGCAATCCTCAACCGCGCATTGCGGCAGGCCGATCTTTCCGCCATCACCGACGAAGCGCAGGCGGTGGAGGCGCTCGGACTCAAGCCGCGGCTGGTGCAGGGCAGCCCGGCGAACATCAAAGTGACCTATCCCGAGGACCTCGAGCTCGCCGCGGCGATCCTCGCCCAGCGGCAGCGGAATGGAGCATGACCATTCGCATCGGCAATGGTTTGGACGTGCATGCGCTCGTGACCGGCCGGAAACTGGTACTGGGTGGCGTGACGATTCCCTTCGAGCGTGGCCTGAAGGGACACTCGGACGCCGACGCTTTGCTGCACGCGATCTGCGACGCGGTGCTGGGCGCCTTGGGTGAGGGCGACATCGGTGCCCATTTTCCGGATACCGATCCGCGCTACGAGGATGCCGACAGCCGAATACTGCTGCGCGCCGTATGGCAGCGCGCGGTCGCCGAGGGCTATTCCCTCGGCAACGTCGACGCCACCGTCGTCGCCGAGGCACCGAGGCTTGCTCCTTACATTCGGGAGATGACGGCCAACATCGCGTCCGACCTGGGCGCGGGCATCGAACAAGTCAATGTGAAGGCGACAACCACCGAAGGGCTGGGATTCGCCGGCCGCGGCGAAGGCATTGCTGCGCTGGCGACGGTGCTGCTGATCAAGAACCGGTAGCTGACTTGCGTCCGGTGAGAGTCACGCGCGCGCAGGTGCCGCCGCCCTCGCGCGGCAGCAGCTCGAATGTCGCCCCGTGTAGCCGCGCGATGCGTTCGACAATCGCGAGTCCGAGTCCCGCGCCGGCTCCGCCTGTCCGCGCTGGCTCGCCTCGAGTGAAGGGCCGCTTCAGGCGCTCGACCTGATCCGCCGCGATGCCTGGCCCACGATCGGCCACTTCGAGCACCGCCGACCGGCCGTCGGCGCGCGTGACGACGTCAACCGGAGGAGCGCCATAGCGCAGCGCATTGTCGATCAGATTGGCGATCAGACGCGATACTGCGGTCGAGCGAAGCGGCTGCGGTGGCAGCTCGCCGCGGTTGAAGCGGACTTCGATCCCGGCCTTCCGGTAGCGCTCGACCGCCGCCGCCACGATGTCATTCAATTCCCGCATTTCGAGCGGCGCCTCGCGGTCATCGCGCGCAAACTCGAGAAATTGACCGATGATCTTGTCCATCTCGGCGATGTCGGAAATCATTCCTTCTTGCGTTGCAGCGTCCTGCGTGCCGACCTCGATGCCGAGCCGTAGCCGTGCCAGCGGCGTGCGCAGGTCGTGCGACACGCCCGCGAGCAGCAGCGCGCGATCTTCGTCGGCTCGACGGAGCTTGTCGAGCATCTGGTTGAAGCCGCGGCTGAGACTCGCGATTTCGGAAGGGCCTGTTTCGGGCAGCGGCGGCGGCAGCTTGCCGTCCCCGACCTCGGCCACGGCGTCGTTGAGCTGCCGCAGGGGACGCGCGAGATAGCGAGCGAAAAAGTACGCGCTGGTAAGCAGCACAGCGAGCGCGATCAGGCTCCATTCCAGAGCCCGGGACTGAGCTTGGTCCACGGGGCGCGGCGGAAGCTGAAACCCTGCCCAATACGCATGGTCTCCCGCGATCAGTTTGATCCACAAGAGTTGCAGCCGCGGTTGAATGCGCACGTCCGTCTCCGGCCCCAGCTCGGCCTTGAGTCTCTCCAGCAGTTCGACCATAGCAGGGTTTTGCGGCGGTCCGCCGACGAAGCGACGCTCTTCGTCCGGGACGATCCGTGCCTGATAGGCGTCGCCGAAGCTGGCGAGCGCGGCGGCGGTCGATTTGGGGTCCGCGGCCGCGAGCTCCGCGCGCAATGCCTTGAGCTGAACGATCTTGGTGTCGCTGAACTGGCGCGAGAGAAGTGCCGCGCGATCCTGACGGTAGAGAAAGATCGCGGTCGCCTGGCTGATCAGTATGACCAGCAGCAACAACAATGCAAGGCGGCCGAACAGCGACCGCGGCCAGAGTGTCAACTGACGACCTTGTCGCCGGTCGCCGCGGCATCGGGAGCCTCGTCGGGCACGAACACATAACCGAAGCCCCACACCGTCTGGATGTAACGCGGCGACGAAGGATCCGCTTCGATGAGCTTGCGCAGCCGCGACACCTGAACGTCGATGGCGCGATCGAACACATCGTGGTCGCGGCCGCGGGCAAGCAGCATCAGTTTTTCACGTGCCAACGCTTGACGAGGATGAGTTGCCAGCACCTTCAGCAAACCGAACTCGCCGGTAGTCAACGCAACAGCCTCGTCGCCGCGCGTCAGCTGACGCGTGCTCAGGTCCAGGCGATACGGGCCGAAGGCAATCTTTCCATCGGCTGCCGGCGCGCCCGGCGCGAGCCGCTCGGTCTGGCGGCGAAGCACCGCGTGAATACGCGCCACCAGCTCGCGCGGATTGAAAGGCTTTGGCAAGTAATCGTCAGCACCCGTTTCCAGGCCGACGATGCGATCGACGTCTTCACCCTTGGCGGTAAGCATGATCACCGGCACCATTTCACCGGAGGCCCGAAGGCGCCGGCACACGGCAAGTCCGTCTTCGCCGGGAAGCATGAGGTCCAATACCAGAAGATGGGGCGGGTCGCGTTGCAGCTTCTTGTCGAGATCCCGGGCGTCGGCAAGCGCCTGCACCTGAAAACCCTGTTCAGTGAGATAGCGAACCAGCAGATCGCGCAGTCGCGGATCGTCATCGATCACCAGAATTTTTGGATTGACCTGCTTCATCGCGTTCCATCCCAGCATCGACCAGATCGCGAAAAAGCGGCTGGCCTTATCTCAAATTGTAACGCTCGCCGCTGGGAGTAATGATTGGTTACATAAACCGCAAGACGATGCCCTAGCGAAGTGGTCATAATCGGACCAGGAAGTCTGTATGCAGTGGACGCTCGAGTGTCACCCATCGTCCGCATGCGGCCGGTTTGCGCAGGCGCAGCCATGGCTCGAACGTGGACCGTGCCCTGCGGCGCGGGTTTGTCTTCTGATATCTGAACGAAAGGTTAACCGATGAAACGCAAACTGTACGCCCTCATCTTCGCGGCCGGATTTGCCGGCCTCGCGTTGACCGCCTGGGCTCAGGCGCCCGCACACGGGATGCACGACCCGCTGGTGGTGCTGCAGAAGATTCAGGGGAAGCTCAACCTCAATACCTCGCAGCAGCAGCAATGGGACACCGCGGTCGCGCAAAGCAAGACAGCGCACGACGCCATTCGCGCCAATTTCCAGCAGCTCAAAGCGGCGACTCAGGCTGAGCTCGCCAAGTCCGACCCGGATCTCGCCGCGCTTGCCTCACTATCCGATCAATTGCAGCAGCAGAACATCGCGCAACGGAAGCAGGCTCGCGCGGCATGGCTCGCTCTTTATGGCACTTTTTCCAGCGACCAAAAGACGACGGTAAAGGACGCCATCAATGCAAGGATGGCGCGCATGGACGCATTTCGCCAGCGCATGCAAGATCGACTTTCTGGCGGCTGATCACCGGGAGTCGCGGCAACGATTGTCCTTAAGCCGGTCCGTGCGGCTCTCCAACCCAACTCCACGGTCTGGAGTTGGGTTCTTTCTTTCCGCGATGACTGCGTAATCGGGCTCAGGTCCCTCCGTAGCGGCGCTTTCAGCCACCTTCGCAAAACAGGCTGACGAACGGCAGTTGTGGCTTCACGCCAATCGGTCATAATGCTGTTGTCATAAATGCAGGTGCATTGCCGGATGCCGGCCACGTCTCCGCCGGCCTTCGGACTGCAATCGCGGACCGGGTTTACCCCCCCGACCCTAACCGGTCATCCCGAACTCGGTCTGTCCTTCCAGCGCCTCTTATCGAGGCGCTTTTTTTCGCCAGGCCGACCAGCTTGATCTGCTAGACACGTTCGACCGCCGTCGCCTCGTCACCATGGGTCAGAAGCCTCTCGACCAGCAGATGCAATTCCTGCGGCAACACCGGCTTCAACAACACATGGAGCGACGCCTCGCGCATGGCCGAAATTGCCTCGGTTGAGGAGTCGCCGCTGATCAGCATCGCGGGAATGTGCAGACCCAGCTCGTGACGCAGTAGCGCCACCGCGTCGGTGCCCAGGGCGCCGCCTCCCAAGCGATAGTCGGCGACGATCAGATCCGGGTAGCGGCCGTGGTCACCCAACGCGGTCAGCATGTCCTTGCCGGAGCCGGCACCGACGACCACTGCGCCTGATTGTGCCAGCCATGCGCGCATGCCTTCGACGACAGTGAGCTCGTCATCGATGACCGCGATGAGCGCTCCGCCGAAAGTCGGGCTCGATGACGCGAGAGCAGGCGAAGCGAATTGCCCGGCTTCATCAGGCATTGTTCGTGGGACCAGGATAGAAAATCGCGACCCCCGACCGGACGCGGACTCGACCTCGACTTCGTGTTGGAGCAGCGCGGCGAGCCGGCGAATGATCGCCAGACCCAGGCCCATGCCTTGTTCGCCGTGACGCTCTGCGGCGTCAATCTGATAGAACTCATCGAATATGCGCTCGCGTTCCGTCGTCGATATGCCGATGCCGGAATCGCAGACCTCGATCGCAAGAAAAGCCCCGCGGCGGCGCACGCCGAGCACGGCACCGCCGCGCTCGGTATATCGCACAGCGTTTGACACCAGATTGAACAGGATCCGCTCGAGCAGCAGCGGATCGCTGTCGACCCAGGTGTGGGTCGCAACAACGCGCAAGCGCAAACCTCTCGTGGCCGCGACTTCCCTGAACGCGGCGTCGACACGCGCGAATAGCGGCGCAAGGGGAAAGGAGCAACGGACCGGCTCGACCGCGCCGGCGTCGAGCTTGGAAATATCCATCATGGCGCTGAACAGGCGCTCCAGCGCGTCGACCGAGGCATGGATGTTGTCCACGAGGCTCTTAAGCTCCGGCTCGTGCACCTTCGCCGCCAGCGCTGCGGCGAACAGACCGAGCGCGTGCAGAGGTTGGCGCAGGTCATGACTCGCGGCGGCGAGGAATTGCGTCTTGCCGCGATTGGCTGACTCGGCGGCTGCGCGAGCGTGGTCCGCCGCGGCGGTCTGGGCCTGGAGCTCGCCGATCAGGTCGACGTTCTCGTAGCGAATCGCGAGCGATTGAGTAAGGACATTGTTCAGGTTGTGACCGAATCCGAGAATGAAAGCCAGCACCACCAGCATGACCGCGGCGATGAAAGCGTGAAGCTGATCGCCTTCTATGGCTACCCGCACGATGAGCGGGACCAGCGCCGGCAGCACGAAGCCGTAAAACGAGGCCTTGTAAACTGCGACGAGATTGATGCCTCCAAGAATCACGCCGAAGAGACAGACGATGAGCAGCGCCTGATGTCCCGGGTCGCCTGGAACGAACAGCACGACGCCGGCGACACCCCAGAGCGCGCCGGCGAGCATCGAACCGACCGCCCAGGCGCGGCCCCATCGCGCTCGACGCGCAGGTTCCGGAGCGGCAGCGCGGTAGCGACGCACCAGCCACAGGCGCCACGCCTGGTTGAGGATGATGGCGCCCATCCACGCCGCGAACAGTTGCGGTGCGACAGTACCCCACATCACAGTGCAGAGGATGCTTGCGCCAAGGACCATCGAACCCGTCGCGACCGGCCATTGCGTGAATAGCGTCGCGATCTGGTCGGCGCGTGCGCGCTGCACGAGCCGCGGCGCAAGCGCGGTCAGAGACGGCATACGTGTGCGACGAGTGACTTAACGCGCGCGGACGGCGGTAGCATCGAGACGCACGCCGCGGCGCGCGAGCTCGATGACCACCTGCGTCCGATTGTTGACCTTGAGCGCTCGCAGTATGGCGCTGACGTGAACCTTGATCGTACCTTCCGAGAGACATAAGTCTCGGCAGATGAGCTTGTTCGGTTTGCCCTGCACAAGGAGCTTGAGCACGTCGCCCTGTCGCGGCGTCAGGCCGAGCTCCTGTGACCGGGACCCGGTTCGTGGCCGGAATACGCCGCTGCCGCCGGCGGAAAATTCGACCGGCACGAACACGCCGCCGGACAGAACCAGACGCAACGCGTCGATCAGGATGTGCGCGTTGGCGGTCTTGGGTATGAACCCCATGGCGCCCAGGTCGAGCGCCAGTTCAACGGTGGCCCTGTCGTAGGTCGCCGACTGATGTGGTTTAGGAATCTCGGACCAGCTTAAATGTTAGTGTTTTGGCAAACTTCGACCTTGGACAGAGGAGTTTGTCATGAAGAGGAAGCGGTTTTCGGTCGAGCAGATCGTCGCTGTGCTGAAGCAAGCGGAGCTGGGCATGGCGGTGGCGGACATTATCCGGCAGGTAGGCATTTCGGAGCAGACGTTTTACCGCTGGAAGAAGCAGTACGCGGGGCTGCAGTCGGATCAAGTACGTGAACTTAGGCAGCTGCAGGACGAGAATGCGCGGCTCAAGAAGCTGGTGGCCGAGTTGAGCCTGGACAAAGCGATCTTGCAGGACGTTGCTGCAAAAAACTGGCGCGGCCCGCGCTGAAGAGGCAAGCGGTGGAGTACATGGCAGCATGCAGTACTACCACAGCGTCAAAGACCCGCGCCGCGATCTGCGTGCACGGATGCACGAGATTGCGCGCACTCGGGTGCGCTATGGGTACCGACGCATCCACGTGCTGCTCAAGCGTGACGGCTGGCAACTCGGCAAGAACCAAATGTATCGACTCTACCGCGAGGAACAGCTACAACTGCGCTCGAAGCTACCGAAGCGGCGCAAGATGGTGGTGGTGCGCCGGCAGCGGGTCAGACCAAGTGCCTCGAACGATGTTTGGAGTCTGGACTTCGTATCGGATCAACTCGCTAACGGTGCACGCTTTCGAGCGCTGACGGTGGTGGACATCTTCAGTCGCGAAGCATTGGCCATCGAAGTCGGTCAACGCCTCGGCGGCGAACATGTGGTAGCGGTACTGAATCGACTTGCCGCGCAGCGCCAAGCGCCCAAATATTTGTTCGTCGATAACGGCAGTGAATTCTCGGGTCGGCTGCTGGACCTGTGGGCGTACCATTGGAAGGCTCGAATCGACTTCAGTCGGCCGGGCAAGCCGATGGACAACTGCTACGTCGAAACCTTCAACGGTTCTTTACGAGACGAGTGCTTGAACGTTCACTGGTTCGAAACGATCGAAGACGCCAAAGCGATCATCGAGGCTTGGCGGCGTGATTACAATGAGACTCGGCCTCACACGGCTCTCAAAGACGTGGCACCAGAGGAATACGCCCGCAATTCGGGCGCTCAGAACGCCAAAAACTAATCGTCAAAACGGTCCGAGAAATCCAAGCGGCTCAAGAACGCCAAAAACTAATCGTCAAAACGGTCCGAGAAATCCAAGCGGCTCATTCGCGCCAGCGTCACTTCTTCCTGGCCGGTGGTAAATCGGTGCACACACCCGCAAACAACTCCGCCGCCATGCTCACTGATTCGCGCAGCGTTGGATGTGGGTGAATACTCTTGCCGATACCGCATCCTGGCCACATCAGTCTCGAGGATTGCAACGCGACGTATGGTCGCGC
>VBDA01000065.1:14366-14669 GCA_005883655.1 Betaproteobacteria bacterium
GACGTTGGGAAATCATTAAATGTGAAAAATGTGCAGAGAGTCCCGGCGTACTGCGGTCCAAAGAAGAAGACCAGGCTCAGTCGGTCCGGCGCGGCATTCTTGCCCTCGCCGTTGTCCTGCACGGCGAAGACCCCGGTATCGCCCTCCAGTCCCGAGTTGGACTTTGTGATGACTCCACTGATGACAGCCGTATTCCCGACCACTTTGAGACAGTCAATGTCCAGATGGTCTGTGAGATTCTGTCCCCTGTTGTCGAGTTGCGCCTGCCCTTGAATCGTGCCGTGGACCGCGACGGCACTGAAT
>VBDA01000549.1 GCA_005883655.1 Betaproteobacteria bacterium
GAGTCTGACATGCTGTTTCGCCTCTATACGATCCGCGCGGTCGTTCGCGACGTGCCCATGCCCGCGCGTTATCAAGGGGAGACGAGCAACCTCCGCATCGGTCAAGTCGCGGCGGCGTTTCCCCTCAAGTATTTGAGAGCTGCGTTCAAGCGCATCTTTTACGCCTATTTTCTCCGGGACTTTAACGCCGGCACGCTCCAGCTTTTCCTCGGCCTGCTCATTGCCGGCAGCGGAGCGACTTATGGCGCAGCGCGTTGGATCCATTCGTCGATCATCGGTGTGCCGACGACGTCCGGGGCGGTCATGCTGGCGGCGCTACCGGTCCTTGTGGGCGTCCAGCTGCTCTTGGGCGCGCTCAACTTCGATGTCCAGAATGTTCCGCGCGAACCCCTGCAGCGAGATGGGACGGTGTTTCCCGGCAGCGGCCGTTGATCGTTTGTAGCCATGCGCCAGCGGATCGGGAACCTTTTGGGCGGCGGCGATCCATTCGCGTTTACGTCATTCACTGATTTGAGCAGCCTCATGCCTTCGGCTGATCGCAGTTACCAGCAGACCTCCATGGCGCCAGACCGGGGACGTGTAGCGGTCCCGGAAAGCCCCGATCGCGGGAATGGGCGGATTGTCGCCCTCGGCTGAAGGTTCCAGGAACACTGCGTGCGTCAGCCCGTAGCGCCGGGCGATGGCGAGCACATCTTCCGCGGAATTGGCCGTCACTAAGGCCCTAAAGACCTCGTCATCGTGCCAATTTGCGGCACGCGAATAGCCGATGTAGCCGCTGGCGCCCGATGCGTTCAGCGTGAAGAAACCTATTCGCGCATTGGGAAGGGTGTCATTGAGATACGCGGCAACCGCCCGATCGGGAAGAAAGGTATCGATATAGTCCGCTCGAGCTTGGCTATCCAGCGAACAGCTGAGGCAGAGCTTCTCGTTGGTCCAGCTTCCGGCAAACATGAATTGCAGATTGAGCAGGCAAAGCATTCCTCCAACCACCAACAGCGCGACGCGCGCTGAGCGCGTCCACGAAAGATCGCTCAATGCCCATCCGCCGAGCACCGTGATCAATAGCAGCACCGGCAGCAGGTAACGCAAATAGGCTTGTTGTGGGAACACGGCGATAAAGAATAGCGCGGCGAGCGCCAAGCAGAGCCAATACGCGAGAGGCCGACGACGCACGAAGGTCAGGAAGATCACTGGTAGCAGCAGTAACCAATGGAAGCCGGCCGCGCCTTCTCGTCCCTCGATAAAGCGACCGCTGGAAAAAAAGAGCTCATAGATGCTCCACGGACGAAGCGGCACGACGTAGAGCGGATTGGTGAACGAGCTTCCTGAGTCGAAGTACGGCGAGCGAAAGAGGCCGTTGAAGAACGGAAATACAGGATTGCCGGTGCGCATCCACGCGTTGGCATAGGGCCATGCCGCCAGCAATGTCGCGGCCAAGATCAAGAGCAGCGCCCTGCGATTGACCACGTGCAGCCCGGCGCCTTTCCGCCGCGACACGAGATATCCGAGGTAGAGCACGAGCGGCACGACCCATATCAACCCGATCAGCTTCGTTTGCATCGCGCCGGCGCAGAGTATCGCAAACGCCGCGAGCGTCGTTGCCGATCGCCTGGTCATGTAGTCCAACGCCAGTAGAAGCGCGCCCAGAAGAAATGCGATCCACAGGTTTTCGACGAAAAGCGTACTGGTTTCGAGAAACGCGAGAGGCGTCGACGCGAAGAGACAAACACTGAGAAGCGCGATCTCGCGCCGTGCATACCTGCAAATGAGCTGATAAGCGATCAGACACGACAGGCCGCCGAAGCAAAGATTGAGCAATCGCGTGGTGCTTTCTCCGCCAAGGATGTACGCGGCAGCAAATGCATAATCCGCGCCGAGCGGCATTACCGCCCAGGCGTATCGCGTCACGTCGAACCGCCACCGATGATATTCCGCGAACAGACGAGCGAACTGAAGATGCATTGCGTTCGCGTCGTAGCCAACCTCCGGCTTCGCGACGATGAACAAATGCAGCACAAGAAGGGTTAGCAACAAGGTGATCCATGCTCGCTTGGTACCGCGCGTCGCCGCGGCGGGGCGAAGAAGCGCCTGTCGCAGCGAGCTCAGCACCGAAAGAGCCTGGCGCCACCAGACGCCGAGGGGCACGAGCAGAGCCACGACATATGCATAGTGAAACTTCATCGAGGCCGTGATCGACATCACACCTATCCAGGCGCAGAGGCCGATCAGCGTGGTTACGCTCGCCGAAAGCTCGGTTGAGGTGTTGTCGTCCCGACGCACCCAGGCGAGTAGGCGCGCGCCGACCAGGTGCGCGTTGAGCATAATGACCGCGACCACGACCACGATACCCGGCGTCAACAACGCGCTCGCGACAAGCAAGCCGCTGACCGTGGCGACGATAGGCGTGTAGGACGGCCACAGAGCGAGCATCGTCCAGAAGAAAACCAGGCATAACGGAACGAGAACAGCGGTATCGCCGACACCGATCGTTGGGGGAATCGCCCCAAAGGCGATCGCAAGCGACCACAACAGGAGGGCGCCATGCAGCAGCAGCGCTATCGCAAACAGGATCAAGAACGCGCGAGAACGTCGCATGGATTCCATGGTGATTGGAGCAAGTCACCGAAATTCACGTCCTGGGCAGCAGCGCGCAGGCCAAACATCGCCGCAAGGAGCATTCCTTCCTCAAGCAAACCTCGCATTGCGCGTTGACCACGCAGCGTGCGCAAGTCATTGAGGCAGGGGGCGGCATCGGTTACGATTATGCCACCCGTCCGGGGCGTCGCAGGTCTGTGGGCCAATGCGTTGCGCGCGGCCGTAAATCCCGCTATAGTGAATCCATGAGCAGCCCACGCGACCTCCTTTCGCGACTTTTCTCGATCGCCATTCCTGGCGATCTGCTGCTACTGCTGCGCCCAGCGCGCAGATAACTCATACCCTTTCTCGCAGTCGCTGTCCTTCGCCCGCCAAGCGCCGGCAGGACAAGCATTTTACGAATTGAATCGTGCAGGAGCCGACCATGCCAGACCACTTGATCATATTCGACACAACGTTGCGCGATGGCGAGCAGAGCCCGGGCGCGTCGATGACCGCAGAAGAGAAGATGCGAATCGCCAAGCAGCTCGAGCGACTGAAAGTGGACGTGATCGAAGCCGGCTTCCCGGCCTCCTCGAACGGTGACTTCGCCGCGGTCAATGCCATCGCCAAGGCGATCAAGAACAGCACGGTGTGCGCGCTTGCGCGCGCCAACGAGAACGACGTTCGCCGCGCGGGCGACGCGCTCAAGGGCGCCAAGTCGGGCCGCCTGCACATGTTTCTGGCGAGCTCGCCGATCCACATGAAGATGAAGTTGCGGATGACGCCCGAGCAAGTGCTTGCGCAGGCGGTGAAGTCGATCGGCTGGGCGCGGGAATACACCGATAACATCGAGTTCTCGCCCGAAGATGCCGGCCGCTCGGAGCCTGACTTTCTGTGCAAGCTGGTGGAGGCGTCGATCGCCGCGGGTGCTACGACGATCAACATCCCCGACACCGTCGGCTACACCATGCCGTGGCAATTCGGGGAGCTCATCAAGAACCTGCGCGAACGCGTCCCGAATTCGGACAAGGCCGTATGGTCGGTGCATTGCCACAACGATCTTGGCATGGCGGTGGCCAACTCGGTCGCCGCGGTGATGAACGGCGCCCGTCAGGTCGAATGCACGATCAACGGTCTCGGCGAACGCGCAGGCAACGCGTCGCTGGAAGAAATCGTGATGGCGGTCAAGACGCGCAAGGATGTGTTCCCGTGCACGACGCGCATCGACACGACGCAGATCGTCGCCGCGTCCAAGCTCGTCTCGAGCATCACCGGCTTCCCGGTGCAGCCGAACAAGGCCATCGTCGGCGCCAACGCCTTTGCGCACGAATCCGGCATTCACCAGGACGGGGTGCTGAAGCACCGCGAAACCTACGAAATCATGC
>VBDA01000550.1 GCA_005883655.1 Betaproteobacteria bacterium
GCCGGAATACGTGCCGGATTCGCCTACAACACCTTTCCGCTCATGAACGGCCATGTCGTGCCGCCGGAAATCATGCAGATGAGCCCCTGGTACATGAACTTCGTCAACAATATGGCCACGGTTCAGTTCGATCATCGGCTGCTCGCATGGACACTTCTGGTACTGGTGCCGATCTGGTGGTGGCGCGTTCGCGTCACGCCCGAGGTAACGGCCAGGGCGCGCCTCGCCGCGCACTGCTGCTCGCGATGCTGCTCGCGCAGGTGTCGCTCGGCATCTCGACCCTGGTGCTGGTGGTTCCGCTGCCGCTCGCGGCTCTTCACCAGGCTGGCGCGGTGCTGCTTTTTGCTGCAGCCCTCCATGCTGCGCACGCGCTGCGCCGACAAGCCGGATAGCGACCATTTGCTTTTGGCGGCGTCTGGCGCGATGATTACTGCCCCGCCGCGTATCGAGCGCCGTTAACTAAAAGCTTCTCCATGACCGAAACCAGCAAGCTCGACGAACCCTTGAGCGATGTCGATTACGACGAGCTCGAAACGTTCCTGGGCTCCAATGTCGTTCCGCAGGATTGCATGGACCTGGAAATGCTCGACGGATTCCTGACGGCGATCGTCAGCGGACCCGAGCTTATTCAACCGTCCGAATGGCTGCCTGTGCTATGGAGCGACAGTCAGCGCAGCGTGACCCCCGTGTTCCAGAACAACGAGCAGGCCGAGCGCATTCTGTCGCTGGTGCTTCGCCTGCAACAGAGCATCCGCCGCACGCTCGCGGAATCGCCGACTCGCTTCAAGCCGCTCCTGTATCACGCCGAAGCGGAGAAGGACGAGCGCAGCCCGCCCGAAGCAAGCGCGTGGTGCGAAGGATTCATGACCGGCGTGCTGCTTCGCGAGGAGGAATGGGAGCCGCTCTACGCGGAGGAGTCCTCGCGCGACTGGATGCTGCCGATCGAAGCGCTGGCGTACGGCGATCACGATCCGGAGTACCTCGACTGGGTGGACACCGAGGAAAAGAGGCTGGGCATGATCGACGAGCTTCCCATCGCGACGGTCTTGATCTCCCGATTCTGGCAAGAGCGCAATCGCACCGATACGCCGAACCGCGCCGAGCGGCGCGCGCAACGGCGCGAAGCCTCTCGCAAGGGCCGCCAGCGGCTGCATTGACGGGGTTGACCGGCGCTTCGGGCTACGCCGGAGTCTCATACCGCAATAACGCGACGGGGATGGTTGCGAACACCCGCGCCAGCGCGAGGCCGTCTGCGCTCGGCTGATGCGCGGCGCCGGTAAGGACGTCGTAGAGCTTCGTCGCGGGCGGAAGGAAGTCGAGGCCCAGGGTCGCATTGCCCCACGCATCTTCCCCGATCGGCGCGACACCTTGCTCCAGTCCGAGCGACGCAAACAGGCGCCCCGCGACGGCGATGATTCCCGAGCTTTTATTTCGACGCGCGTACGCAATCGCATGCCGCGCACGTTCACCGGCGACGTCGATCGGCACGTACTCGCCGCGAGCGAACAGCTCCGGATACTCGCGCCTCAAGGCAAGCGCGCGCGAGATCACCCACAGCTTGAGCCGACCGTCGTATGGCGCAGCCAGCAAGGCGTGCACGCGCGCGGCGAGCGACTCTTCGGCTCCCGATGCGATCACATCCATCTCGGAGAGCATCGCGGCACGAAGCGCATAGTCGACAGCACGTCGGTTGTCCGGGTCGACCAGGCTCAGATCGGCGATTTCGTTCCCCTGATAGATATCGGGCACCCCCGGCGCCGTGAAATGAAGGAGCGACATCGCGATGGTGTTGAGAGCCCCGAACCATGCGAACGCCCCAACGGCCACACGCAGGTCGGCGAGAAATAGATTGCTTGCGGCGCCGTCGAGCAGCGCGGCGACGAACGCCTTCAGTGCAG
>VBDA01000551.1 GCA_005883655.1 Betaproteobacteria bacterium
ATTTCGGGCGCGGCGAGGATTGCGTTGATCTCGCGATTGAGGCGTGCGATCACATCGCGCGGCGTACCTGCCGCCACTGCGATGCCGCTCCAGGAAAGCGACTCATAGCCCACGATACCCGACTCGGTCACGGTCGGGACCTCCGGAAGCGCGCTCGTACGCCGAAGGCCTGTGACGGCAAGCGCGCGCACTGTGCCAGCACGAACGTACGGCACCGCACCTGGCATGTTCTCGAACATCATCGATACCCGCCCCGTGATCACATCGGGTAGCGCGGGACCGCTGCCCTTGTAGGGAACGTGAAGCAGATCCACGCCCGCCATGATCTTGAAGAGCTCCGCTGACATGTGTGTCGAGGAGCCTGCACCCGAGGAAGCGAAGGAGAGCTTTCCAGGCGAACGCTTCGCCGCCGCGATCAGCTCCGCCACGTTGTGTAGCGGCGAGTCCGCCGCCACAATGAGGACGTTGGTAATCGAGGCGACAAACACTACGTAGTCGAAGTTTGTCGACGAGTCAAAGCTCATGTTCTTGTAGAGCGCGTTGTTGATCGACATGACGCCGGTAGTCGCCATTAGAAGCGTGTAGCCATCGGGCGCGGACCTTGCGACGATCTCGGCGCCGATGTTGCCCGCGGCACCCGGGCGATTTTCGATCACCACCGGTTGGCCGAGCGCGCCCGAGAGCCGCTCGCCTATCAGTCGCGCAATGATGTCGGTCGATCCTCCAGGTGCGAACGGCACGACGATGTGCACGGGCTTCTGCGGATATCGTTCCTGCGCGACAGCACCGCCGGCGCAGAGCACAATCGCAACGAGCAGGGCAAGCGCCTTTTTCATTGTGCCAAGTGTAAACTGATCTGCCGGATCAGAGATGCTCCGTGCGCTTAGAACAATTGATGGAACTGACCGAACTTCTCGGCATCGAACTGCCGATCGTTCAGGCGCCGATGGCAGTCGTGGCGGTCGCGCAGGGCAGCGCCATGGCGATCGCGGTTTCCAACGCGGGCGGTCTGGGTTCCCTGCCTTGTGCCATGCTCACTGCGGATGGATTGCGCAAGGAGCTGGAGTCGATCAAAACGCAGACGAACAAGCCTCTAAACGTTAACTTCTTCTGCCACGCGGTGCCCGATGCCGATGCCGAGCGCGAGTCCTCCTGGCGCGTGGCGCTCGCACCTTACTACAGGCAGTACGGAATCGATCCTGCAGGCATCCCGACCGGGCCGGGGCGCGCGCCGTTCAGCGGCGAGTTTGCCGACGTCCTCGAGGAATATCAGCCGGCTGTGGTGAGTTTCCATTTCGGTCTACCGCCCGCGCATCTGCTGGCACGGGTGAAATCCTGGCGCTCGAAAATATTCTCATCCGCGACCACCGTCGAGGAAGCACTCTGGCTCGAAGCGCACGGCGTCGACGCGATTATCGCCCAAGGCTTGGAGGCGGGCGGACATCGCGGCATGTTCCTGTCGGATGACCTGACGACGCAGGTCGGCACGTTTGCGCTGCTTCCGCAGATCGTGCGCGTAGTGAAGTTGCCGGTCGTCGCTGCCGGCGGCATCGCCGATGCGCAAGGCATCGCAGCCGCCATGGCGCTGGGCGCAGCCGGCGTGCAGATCGGAACGGCGTACCTGCTCTGCCCCGAAGCCACGATCAGCGGGATCCATCGCGCAGCGCTGAAAAGCGAGGCCGCACGCCACACCGCGCTGACGAATTTATTTACAGGCCGCCCTGCCCGCGGAATCATGAATCGAGTGATGAGGGAGCTCGGTCCAATCAACAGTCACGCGCCCGCATTCCCGCTGGCCACCTCGGCCATCGCTCCCTTGCGTGCCAAGGCCGAGGCGGAAGGCTCGGGCGATTTTTCCCCACTATGGTCGGGTCAGAACGCGATCGGATGCAAGGAAGTGCCGGCCGCACAGCTCACGCGGGAGCTGGCTGGCGGCCACTAGTTATTGTCTCGGGTGCCACCCGACATGGGATACCGTTGATTTAAAGCGCCGCGTCGCCTCTGTGGCCAACTCTAAGAACAGCTTTCGCACGCCCGCTCAGCGCGCTTGCTCCATCGCCAAGAACACGCGTTCACGACGCTGGCGATCGCGCGCGTCAGCGACGCCTGGCTGCGCGCACCAAGCAAGCAGCTGCTCGCCAGCGCTATTGGCGCCGCTCGTCGCAGGGCCTTGAAAGCGTTCGCGCAGCTGTTTCAGCTGCAACGCACGTCGCTGCGCCTGAAGCTCCAGCGGGCATTCAAGACCGAGCCGCAGTTCCAGCTCGAGCAGTATTTCGCCGCGTGATTCGACGCCGCGCTCGATCCGCATCACGTGCGCGGCCGCCACCGCTTCATCGGCGAGCGCGCGCAGCGCCGCGTCACGCCGGCCGACCATAGCTTTTTCCCATGCGGCAGGGAGTGCCGTTAACGCCGCCCATTGTGCGTGCGCCGCCGCAGTGTCTGCGGTGCCCTCGCCCGAGCACAGCCGGCGGTCCAGCTCCTCGCACAGGCGTTCCTTCGCCGCCAGGGTTCGCCATACTTCCGTTTCGCGGGCGCGGGCGCGCGCTGACAGCGCTGCCTCCATCGCCATCTTTGCGTTCTTGAAGCGGGATTCCAGGCGACGCAATGCGGAATCGGATGTACGCGCTCCGCGCGTCCACTGCTCCTGCAGATCGCGCAGTCCTCGGCGCAGATCTTGCTCGTTGTTATCGGTCGCTAGCG
>VBDA01000552.1 GCA_005883655.1 Betaproteobacteria bacterium
TGGCCTCCTCGATCAAGGCCAAGCGGCGCGCCCTCGCCTGGCCTCGCGTCGCGGACAACGCGTCGCGCAACGGCGCAAGTACAGCCTTCAGCCGTGCATCAAGACTTCTCCATGCCTGGGGATCGACACTGCCCAGATCGCCATTGCGCCAGCGACGATCGGTTTCGCGCAGCCAGCGCTCGATCGCGCGCCAGTCGCGCGGCTCAACCAGCAACATCGGCGCCTGCGCCGCCGCGGCGGCGATGAATTCCTCGCGCTGCTTGCGGACCTGCTTTTGCAGCGCCGCCTGCTCCGCAAAATACCGAGCGGCGGGTGCATAGGCTTTCTCACAGGC
>VBDA01000066.1 GCA_005883655.1 Betaproteobacteria bacterium
TGTCGGCACACCATTCTCACCGCAGACGGCAGGCGCCGGATTCGGCGTGAGGCGCGCCGATGCGCTCGACGGTGATTACCGCCGCGTTGATTGAAGGCCGCTCACTGCGAGTCCGCTAACGACCGAAAATGGTCGGTTGAGCTTTACCCTCACGCCAATACGCCCAGAGCATCATCAGCACACCGACGACGATCATCGGCAGCGATAGCCACTGTCCCATGGACATGCCCATCGCAAGCAGGCCTAGAAAGCTGTCCGGCTCGCGCGCGTACTCGATCAGAAAACGGAAGCTTCCGTAACCGATCAGGAACAGCCCGGAAACAGCTCCGAGCGGCCGCCGGCGGCGCGCATAAACCCAGAGCAGCACGAACAGCACGAGGCCCTCCAGCGCCATTTCGTAGAGTTGCGATGGATGCCGCGGAAGCATTCCGACCTGCTGGTAAATCGCGGCTAGTCCGCGGGCCGTTGCTTCCTGCGGAAAAGCGGTGATCCAGGCTTTGTCTTCGGCGGCGGCCTGCGGAAAATAGACCGCCCATGGCGCAGCGGCGCTGGTGACGCGACCCCAGAGCTCGCCATTGATGAAGTTTCCGAGACGACCCGCCGCAAGACCCAGTGGAACCAAGGGTGCAACGAAATCCGTGACCTCGAGCCACCGCTTGTTTCGAATGCGGGCAAAGAGCCAGAGCGCGATCAGTACGCCGAGAAAGCCTCCGTGGAAACTCATTCCGCCCTGCCAGATCGCGAGCACTTCGGCGGGGTGTTGGAAATAGTAGAACGGCTTGTAGAACAGCACATAGCCAAGCCGGCCACCGAGAATCGTTCCGAAGACGCCGTAGAAAAGCATGTCGTCGACATCGCGCGGATGCCAGCCCGTCAGCAGGTTCTGACGCGCGCGGAATTTGCCGAGAATGACGATCTGGATGAAAGCGAGCAAGTACATGAGCCCATACCAGCGCACCGCAAGCGGGCCCAATTGAACGGCGACCGGATCGAACTGAGGATGAACGAACATTGGGAGCGCGGCGCAGCGTCGTTCCATCGCTGCCCGCTTTGTTAGAATTTGTAGACGCCACGATTATACGAGAGAGGTGGATCCAGTGCCGATCAACCGCCGCAGCCGCATCATCACCGAGGGTTTCGCCCGGTCGCCGAACCGCGCCATGCTGCGCGCGGTCGGTTTCGACGACGGAGACTTCGACAAGCCCATCGTCGGTGTCGCCAACGGTCACAGCACCATGAATCCCTGCAACGCCGGGATCCAGCCCCTGGTCGATCGCGCGATGGCCGCGCTCAAATCCGCCGACGCGAAGCCCCAGGTTTTCGGTTTTCCGACGGTCACCGACGGCATCGGCATGGGTACCGAGGGAATGAAGTATTCGCTGGTGTCGCGCGAGGTGATCGCCGACGCGATTGAAGTGGCGGTGATGGGACAATGCATGGACGGCGTGCTTTGCGTCGGTGGTTGCGACAAGAACATGCCCGGCGCGATGATGGCGCTGGCGCGCATGAATGTTCCGGGAATTTTCGTCTACGCCGGGACGATCAAGCCGGGAATGTGGAAAGGACAGACGCTCACCATCGTAAGCCCGTTCGAGGCGGTCGGCGCTTTTGCGGCGGGCAAGATGTCGAAGGAAGATTTCGACGGCATCGAAAAAAACGCGTGCCCGACGGTGGGCGCCTGCGGAGGTCAGTACACCGCCAATACCATGTCCTCATCGTTCGAGGCGCTCGGCATGAGCCTCCTGGGCAGCTCGCAACTTGCTTCGCCCGATCCCGAGAAAGCCGACTCCGCGGCGGCGTCGGCACAAACCCTGGTCAACGCGATCAAGATAGACTTAAAGCCGCGCGACATCATCACCCGCAAATCGATTGAAAACGCGATCGCAGTGGTGATGGCGACCGGCGGATCGACCAACGCGGTGCTGCACTACCTCGCCATTGCCGCCGCAGCGGAAGTCGAGTGGACCATCGATGACTTCGAGCGCATGCGGCAGCGCGTGCCCGTGCTGTGCGACCTGAAGCCGTCGGGCCGGTTCGTAGCCGTCGATTTCAACCGCGCCGGCGGCGTGCCGCAAGTACTCAAGATGCTGCTGGCGCATGGCTTGTTGCACGGCGAGTGCATGACAATCACCGGCAGGACGATAGGCGATGAGCTCGACCAAGTCGACGAGAACCCGCGTGCAGATCAGGAGGTCATACGTCCGTGGAGCCGGCCCATGTATCCGCAAGGCCACCTCGCGATTCTCAAGGGAAATCTCGCGCCGGAGGGCTGCGTGGCCAAAATAGCGGGCCTTAAGAACCCGTCGATCACGGGGCCGGCGCGCGTGTTCGACTCCGAGCCTGCCGCGCTCGATGCGATCATGGCCAGGAACATTCAGCCGGGCGACGTGATGGTAATTCGATACGAAGGTCCGAAAGGCGGTCCGGGAATGCAGGAAATGCTGGCGCCGACTTCGGCGCTGATCGGGCAGGGCCTAGGCGAGAGTGTCGGCCTTATCACCGACGGCCGCTTTTCCGGCGGCACGTGGGGAATGGTGGTCGGGCACGTCGCGCCGGAAGCGTACGTCGGAGGTACCATTGCGCTGGTGCACGAAGGCGACTCGATCACCGTCGACGCGCACCGCCGGCTCATTCAGCTCAACGTCGATGACGGCGAGCTCGACCGCCGGCGCGCGGGGTGGAAGGCCCCGGCGCCCCGTTACACGCGCGGACTGCTCGCCAAGTACATGAAGCTGGTCTCGACCGCGAGTCTTGGCGCGATCACCGATGGCGGATAAGGGGCGAAGGGAGGCCCGACGCTGCTCGGTTCTTCCGGAGAGCTCAATGCTGACGACGTTACGCTCGCTCCCGCTGTCACGCCTCGTTGCGATGTTCGCTGCAGTCTTTCTTTGCGCGTGCGCAGCGCGCCAGCCGCTGGGAGAAAATGTCGCCCCGCCACACTTCGTCGTGGGTGACCGCTGGGAATATCGCGTTACCGACGGCCTTCGCCGCGGGGCAACGATCCGGCTGGACGTGCAAGTCATCGCCGTCAATGCAGGTATCGCGACCATGCATCGGGTGTTCGTCGACAGTTACGGCCGCAGCGAGCAAACCGAGGAGATCGATGCCGACGGAGGCCTCCGCGTGGGGGCGCTGCGGAATGATGAAGTCCGGCGTTTTTCGCCTCCGCTAAAGCTCCTCGACTTTCCGATCGGCCAGCGCGGCTCCTGGCGCCAGGTCGTCGATACGTTTCGTCGGGACACTCAGCTCAAGGATGACATCCGGATCTACGGCGAGGTGCAGGGCCGTACGCCAGTGACCGTGCCGGCCGGTACCTATGACGCCGTGGCGATTTATCGCATCGTGCAGCTCGATGATGATGAATTCTGGCGCAGCAAGACGACGCGTCGCGATTCCATCAGGTATGCGCCCGAAGTCAAAGGCGTCGTGCGTGAAGTCCATGATGCGGAATATTTTGAATTACACGGCGGCCCCGATTCGGCCACCATTCGCACCGAATACACGACCACGGAGCTCGTCTCCTTCACGCCGGGCAAGTAGGCCGGGCGCGGCCATCGGACGCGCGATAAGCAACGCTCCACACCCGCAGCGCCGCGCGAGCTCGCATGCCTTGCGCGCGCACCACCAGGGGCGCTTACGACAAGCCCAGCCGTTGCCAGATGATCGTCGTCAGGCTGGCCTGGTTAAGCGTGTAGAAGTGCAGGCCAGGCGCGCCGTGCGCCAGCAGGTCGGCGCACAAGTCGGTGACCACATCGAGGCCAAAGGCGCGAATCGAAGCGCTGTCATCCCCGAAACTCTCCAGCTTCTTGCGGATCCAGCGCGGGATCTCGGCACCGCAAGCGTCCGAAAAGCGCGCCAGTTTGGAAAAGCTCGCGATCGGCATCACACCCGGAACGATCGGCACCTGAATGCCGAGTGCTGCCGCATCATCGACAAAATAATAATAGCTGCTGGCGCTGAAGAAGTACTGCGTGATCGCCGAGCTCGCGCCGGCGTCGATCTTGCGCTTGAAGCTCGCGAGGTCGTCTGCGGGACTCCTCGCCTGCGGGTGATACTCGGGGTAACAGGCGACATCGATGTGAAACGCGTCGGCGCTCACGCTTCGGATGAACTCGACCAGTTCGCTCGCGTAGCGAAAATCCCCCGCATCGACACTGCCGGAAGGCAGGTCACCGCGCAGCGCGACCAGGTGGCCGATGCCGTGCTCGCGGTAGGTCGCTAACGTCTCACGGATGCTCTCGCGGGTCGATCCGATGCATGAGATGTGCGGAGCAGCGCACTGTCCGGATTTCTGGATCTCCAGCACCGTCTCCAGCGTTCGGTCGCGCGTCGAGCCACCGGCGCCGTAGGTCACGGAGAAGAACTGAGGCCGCAGCTGCGCGAGCTGTTCGCGCGTCGCGATGAGCTTTTCCACGCCTTGCGGCGTCGCCGGCGGAAAGAACTCGAAGCTGAAACAGCGATCGGCGTTGCCGGTCATTCGACGTTCATGCCGCAGTCATTTCTTGCCGGGAAGCAACAAGGCTGACAGCGCCCAGGAAATGATGCTGTACAGGACTGCGCCGCCGACCGCGGACCAGAAACCTGCCACGTGAAATCCCTGCACGAAGGAGCCGACAAACCAGAACAAGAGCCCGTTGATCACGAAGATGAACAGCCCCAGCGTCAATACGGTGGCCGGCAAAGTAAGCAGCACCAGGAGCGGCCGGACAAAGGTGTTGATGAGGCCGAGCACCAGCGCCGCAATCAGAGCAGCCGCGAACGAATCGACCTGGATTGACGACATCAGATAAGGCAACGCGATAAGCGCCAACGCATTGACCAGCCACACCAGCAACAGTCGCATCACGACCTCCTTGTAGGGTCCCCGAGCTCGACCACCCCGGCGATGGCGGATGGGACGACCGTCGGATCAGCCTCTAGCGCATGCTCTCAATAACGATAGCTATCCGGCTTATAGGGCCCGGCGAGGTCGACACCGATGTATCGCGCCTGCTTGTCGGAGAGCGGCGTCAACATCGCGCCGAGCTTGGTCAGTTGCAGGCGCGCCACCTTTTCATCGAGATGCTTGGGCAGCACGTACACCCCCACCGGGTACTTGCCGGTGCGTTCGCGCGTGTCGGCCCATAGCTCGATTTGCGCCATCACCTGATTGGCGAAAGAGCTCGACATCACGTAGCTCGGATGCCCGGTGCCGCAGCCCAGATTGACCAGCCGCCCCTCGGCGAGCAGGATAATCCGCTTCCCGTCGGGAAAGATGATGTGGTCGACCTGCGGCTTGATGTTGTCCCAGGTATAGGCTTTGAGTGATGCGACGTCGATCTCGTTGTCGAAGTGGCCGATGTTGCAGACGATGGCGTTGTTCTTCATCCGCTTCATGTGATCGTGGGTGATCACGTCGATGTTGCCGGTCGCGGTGACAAAGATATCGGCCTTGTCGGCGGCGTAGTTCATGGTCACGACGCGATAGCCCTCCATCGCTGCCTGAAGCGCGCAGATCGGATCGATTTCCGCTATCCACACCTGCGCCGACAGCGCGCGCAGCGCCTGCGCTGAGCCCTTGCCCACGTCGCCGTAACCGCAGACGAGCGCGATCTTGCCGGCGATCATGACGTCGGTCGCGCGCTTGATGCCGTCGACCAGCGACTCGCGACAGCCGTAGAGATTGTCGAACTTGCTCTTGGTCACCGAGTCATTGACATTGATCGCGGGAAAGCCCAGCCGGCCTTCCTTGTGCATGGTGTACAGACGCTTGACCCCGGTCGTCGTCTCTTCGGTCACGCCCTTGATATTCGCCTTGATGCGCGAATAGAAGTGCGGGTCGCGCGCCAGGTGGCCGGCGATCGCCGTGAACAGCGCGAATTCCTCCTCGTTCGCAGGATGCGCGATCACCGACCGATCACCTTCCGCCTGAGCGCCCAGGTGTACCAGGAGCGTCGCGTCGCCGCCGTCATCGAGGATCATATTCGGCGTGCCGGCGCCGCCATTCGGCAGCGGCCACTCGAAAACGCGATGTGTGTATTCCCAGTATTCATCCAACGTCTCGCCCTTGTACGCGAACACCGGTGTTCCGGTCGTCGCGATGGCCGCCGCAGCGTGATCCTGAGTCGAATAGATGTTGCAGGAGGCCCAGCGCACCTCGGCGCCGAGCGCCTTCAATGTCTCGATCAGCACCGCGGTCTGAATGGTCATGTGCAGCGAGCCGGCGATACGCGCACCGCGCAAAGGCTGGGTCGCCGCGAATTCCTCGCGAATAGCCATCAAGCCCGGCATCTCGGTCTCTGCGATGGCGATTTCCTTGCGCCCCCAGGCGGCAAGCTCGAGGTCGGCGACCTTGAAATCGGTGAAATTCTTGATATCGGTTGTCGCGTTCATGCGTCACTCCGTCTAGAGCGACTCGGAACAGGGGAGAGACGGGTTGCCCTCGTCACCCCGCTGGGAATCGCGGTTCAACGAGCGCCGTTGCGAAGAATCCCGAGCCTGGCAGGCGGGGAAGCGGTCCGAATCGACCGGCCGGCCTGTTGCAACGCTCCTCGGGAACACGCATTTTATCGTAAGATCAGCCTCTTGGGTGACCCGGCCGGGCATTTTGCTCGCCTACCCTGAAGCCGGGTGGGCGCCACAGTCTCCGTCTCATCGGCCGCCGCCAAACACCTCGTTACAACTCGGCTCGAACGAACGAGACAGAACCCGGACAATCCAATCAACAGCCCACCAGCGCCCATAAGCGATGAACGACCAGCCTCGCGATCCCGGAAAGCCTACCGATCAAGCCGCCGAATGGCGTGCGCCGACTGTGGAAAAGGGCGACGAGCAGCCTCTCCTGACCCGACCTGCCCCCCGCGCGCGTCGTTGGCGCTGGATCGCCGTCGCCGTGGTGGTGATCGCGGCGATAGTCGCCGCCTGGTTCTGGTTCGGCCGCGCAACAGAGGACCCGGCCAAGGCCGGCCGCGGCAAGGGGGATCCGAATGCGCGCGCCATACCCGTGGTCGCGGCGCCCGCCCGCAAAGGCTCTATCGACGTCTACATCGACGCACTCGGTACCGTGACGCCGCGCAACATGGTGGTTGTGCGCACCCGCGTCGATGGTCAACTGATGACCGTCGCATTCCGCGAAGGTCAGGACGTCAAGGCCGGCGACCTGCTGGCGCAGATCGATCCTCGCCCGTTCGAAGTGATGCTGACCCAGGCCAACGGGCAGATGGCCCACGACCAGGCGCAACTGAAAAACGCACAACTCGACCTCGAGCGCTATCGAACACTGCTTGCCCAGGACTCGATTTCCAAGCAGCAGGTCGACACCCAGGAAGCTCTGGTTCGGCAATTTCAAGGCACGGTCGCGACCGATCAGGGCGCGATCGACAGTGCCAAGCTTCAGCTCACGTACTCGCGCGTCACCGCGCCGATCAGCGGCCGCGTGGGCCTGCGGCAGGTGGACCCCGGCAACATGGTCCACGCATCGGACTCGAACGGACTCGTGACGATCGCGCAAGTCAAGCCGATGACGGTGATCTATCCAGTGCCGGAAGACAACGTTCCCCGCATCGTCAAGCGCACGCAGAGCGGTGAAGAAGTTGCTGTCGAGGCGTACGACCGCAGCGGCAAGAACAAGCTCGCCACCGGACGGCTGCTGACCTTCGACAATCAAATCGACACGACGACGGGCACTGTCAAACTCCGGGCGGAATTTCCCAATCAGGACGGCATTCTCTTTCCGAATCAGTTCGTCAACGTGCGCATGGCGGTCGAGACCAAGGCTGACGCCACGCTGGTTCCGACGGCGGCCATCCAGCGCGGCGCTCCCGGGACCTTCGTCTTCCTCGTCAAGCAGGATCAGACCGTGTCGGTCACACCGGTCAAGGTCGGCGCGATAGAAGGCGAGAACACCGAGGTGCAGAGCGGCGTCGAGCCGGGAAATCTGGTGGTCGTCGACGGCGCGGACAAGCTGCGCGAAGGCTCGAAGATAGAACTGGTCGATCCCAACGCCCGCGCGGCGCAATCGGCGAGTCCGCCAAAAGGTCCGCCAAAATCGGACAAAGGCGGACAGGGTGCAGGTGGCCAAGGACAAGGCCGCCGTTCCAAGAGCGGCGGCTGATTCTCGAGCGAGCCGCGAGTCGACGATCGTTTGACCCAAGTGAACCACGCGCGATGAACCCCTCCCGTCCCTTTATTCTG
>VBDA01000586.1:0-1229 GCA_005883655.1 Betaproteobacteria bacterium
TATCGGAAGCATCAAGAATCGGCATGCTCGCCGAAAAAGCTTAATTATACTTAGGGTCACTCGGTGAACTCTTGCGGCGATGTCTTGGCGGTTGTCGGTAAACAAAAGCAATGATCCTGCCAACTCTCGAACCGATCCGCGATGAAGATCTGCCCGAATTTTGCAGATTCCTGCACGAGAACCTGAGCCGCGAGCGTTCTGTAGAGGAGTGGGCCAAAGCCTTCGCGCAACACTGGTGCCCGAGCAAGCCCAACAACGGGTTTCTGATTCGCCATCAAGGCCGGATCGTCGGCGGCATCGGCGCCATCTACGCTGAGCGATCTGTTCGTGGCCGTCTCGAGCGCTTCTGCAATATCACGAGCTGGTGCGTGCTGGACGCATTCCGTGCCCAAAGCGTGCGCCTTGCGATGGCGGTCGCCGCACAGCCGGGATTCCATTTTACTGACTTGACACCTACCGAGGTAGTATCCAAGACCCTGCAGTTCCTCAAGTTCAAGCCCATGAACGAGCGCCACACTATCTTGCCCAATCTGCCTTGGCCGTTGGTCCGGCTCGGCGGAATACGTGTGCTGAGCGATCCCGCGCAGATCGGGCTACTGCTTGGCCCGGATGACGCCAAGGCTTACCGCGACCACCGTCACCTGCCGTGGCTGAGACACCTGGCCGTGGGCGTGACGGACGCGTGGTGCTACGTGGTGTGGAAGCGCACCCGATTGAAGGGTATCACGGGCGCCGTCATCATCGCTCTCAGCGACGCCGAGTTGTTCCTGCGCTACCGGATGGCGCTCGGCAGCTATCTGCTGGTGCACCACGGTCTGTTGTATACACGTGTGGAATCCAGGTTGTTGCCCCGGCTACCGGCGCTAAGCATCGAATTGTTAGGATACCGCAGCAAGGTCTTCAGGAGCGATACCCTGACCGCGGCGGACATGAGCAATCTGTATTCGGAACTGGTTGCGCTCGACCTTTGACCGGTTCGCGCGAACACCGCGAAATGCAGCGCGACATCATTCATCTCCCGGCAGATACGCGACCCGTCCTCGCGGTGGTCATCCACACCGAGGAGGAGTTCGATTGGGGCAAGCCCTACGATCGACGCGCGACGGGGGTGGAACACATGCGCCACATCGAGCGGGCCCAGACAATCTTCGACGAGTATGGCATCGTACCCAATTACGTCATCGACTATCCCATCGCTTCCCAGGACATCGCGATACGTCCGCTGAAGA
>VBDA01000586.1:1342-3658 GCA_005883655.1 Betaproteobacteria bacterium
CGCTGGAAGCAGACAAGCTCGGCCGGTTGACACAGAAGATCGTGGAGTCGTTCGGCACTTCGCCGCTTACCTATCTCGCTGGACGCTATGGATTCGGATCCAACACCGGGGCCATACTAGAGGAACTCGGCTACCAGGTGGACATCAGCCCGGCGGTGCCCATCGATTTTTCCGCCGATGGAGGTCCCGACTATTCGGCATACTCCAGCGACCCGTATTGGTTCGGCGAGAAGCGCAAGCTGCTCGGGCTCCCGGGCAGCGGTGGCTATGTGGGTTGGCTTCGGGCCGGTGGCACTGCGTTGTACAAGGCGGTGACCAGTCCCGGCATGCGACGCATCAAGGTAGGCGGCGCGTGCGCACGACTCAGGGCGGTCGAACGCATCCGTCTGTCCCCCGAGGACTACAGCGAGCCGGAGATGCGGCGGCTGACGCATACCTTGCTGCGCGATGGTGTACGGGTGTTTGTGTTCAGCTTCCACTCTCCTTCAGTGATGCCCGGGGGCACGCCGTACGTACGCAGTCAAGGCGACCTAGACCGTTTCCTGGACAAATGCCGGCGCTATTTCGATTTCTTCATGAAGCAGCTTAATGGCGTCACCATGACGCCGATCCAAATCCGGGATGTGCTCGCAAACGGCATCGCCCCGATCCGATAGCAGTACAAGCATTCGTATGCGGTTTGCTCATGGAGAGAGATGTTCTATCAGCTAAAGGATCGGGTACGCAGGTACCGGTTCGCCAAGGCGTGCAAGGGTGTCCTGCAAGCTTCACCGGTGGCGCCGGACGCGTCGTCCAATCTGGTGGTGCTGAGCCAGGTGCAGCACAAGGACGTTCTGCTGCTCTTGCTGGCAGTGAAATCATTCGCACGGCAGGTGAGGCCTCGCACGATATGCGTGCTGAACGACGGGAGCCTGTCCGCGAACGACCGCGCTGTGCTACGGGAGCATATCCCCGGCGTGAACCTGCTCGAGCTCGCCGAATTCCGCAGCGCCATTTGTCCGCGTGGCGGGACGTGGGAACGGCTATTGGCCATTGCGTCGCTGGTCCGCGATCATTATGTGATCCAGCTCGACAGCGACACCCTTACCATCGGTCCCATCGAGGAGGTGCGCCATTCCATCGAATGTCAGTCTGCCTTCGCGCTCGGTACGTGGAACAATCAGAAGATCGAGACCATGCGCGAACGATGCGAGACGGCGAAAAAGCTCGCCCACCAAACCGACAGCCACGTTCAGGTCGTCGCGGAAGCCAGTCTCGACAAGCTGGATGACTTCGAATCATTGCGCTACGTGCGTGGCTGCTCGGGTTTCGCCGGCTTTGCGCGGCAATCGTTCACGCGCGAGTTCGTCGAGGCGATCTCCGGCCAGATGCAGGGGGCCATCGGGGCCAAGTGGAGCGAATGGGGCAGCGAGCAGGTGATGTCGAACATCGTCATTGCCAACATCCCCAACGCAATCGTCCTGCCGCATCCGAAATATGCCGATTGCCACAAGATGCAAGCAGGTGTAACGGAATTCATCCATTTCATCGGCAGCTGCCGATTCGACGACGGCAACTATGCCAGGCTCGGCGCGCAAGTGATCGCGAGGCTCTGATCGATGAAAACGCCTTTCTTGATGCTGACGGAACTCTTCCTGCCCACCAAGGGAGGAACGGCGGTGTCCTTCGACGACGACTTCCGCCGGCTGGGCGATAAGGAGATTCATGTCGTCACCGCCGACGTGCCCGGCGCAGCCGAATTCGACCGCACGCACCCGAATACCATTCACAGGATCGCGCTCAAGCGAGTGCGATGGCTGAAGCCCGAGTCACTGCTTATGTACTCGAAGTTATTCGTGAAGGCCGCCAGACTGGTCGCGACGCATCGGTTTATTGCCATTTTCGCCGGACGCGTATTGCCCGAGGGATTGGTGGCGTGGGCGATCGCACGACTGCGCGGTCGTCCGGTGCTGGTCTACGCGCACGGCGAAGAACTCACCAACTGGGGGCGTGGAAGGAAGTTCGCACTGATGAGATTCGTGTTCCGGCATGCCGACGCCGTTCTCGCCAACAGCGATTTCACCCGCGACACACTGTCCGGCTTGCTCGACGTGGATCCCGGGCGCATCGCCGTCATCTATCCAACCGTGGACGAAGACCGCTTCCGGCCCGGCCTCGCCGCCGACGACCTGCGAGCGAGCGTCGGTGTCACGCAAGGTAAGTGCCTTGTTCTTTCCGTCGGGCGGCTGCAGCGCCGAAAGGGCTTCGATAACGTGATCCGTGCCCTTCCACTCTTGCAACAGGCGGGCATCGACGCACACTACGCGCTGATCGGCA